>JAFYZH010000039.1 GCA_017548765.1 Lachnospiraceae bacterium
CTGATAGGAAGCGATGTAGGAGGGATAAATGGTCTCGACCGTGAACCGGGCTTCATCTCCCACATTGACCCTGGTAGCGGCCGGCTGAGACAGGACTAAAACCGACGATGTATCGGACTTTACCTCTCTTCCGAATTTATCCACTGCGGCAACGTAGTATTTCATTCCGTCATCATCCTTCGTCGGAGTGAATGACCACTTTCCGTCAGTGCAGGTATGCTCCAGTTTATAACCGGCCTGGCGACCTGACCAGCGAAGCACATACCATTTATAGGAGACGGCTCTCTGAGCAGTTACCGAAAGGGTAAATCCGGACTTTCCGGAAAATGTGACTGTATCCTGTGTTTGCTTCGTAAATTCAGGTAAAGCCACACAAGCTTTCTTTCCGGCTACCTCAGCTGAATCAAAATCTAATGTCGTTTCGGAATATGCCGTAGTGACCTTGATGTTGTATACTTTTCCGGGCACCGCATCGGATAGTACAAACGACGTGGTTTTCGTAAACTTCGCCGTCCATGCAGTCGAACCGACCTCCGCGTAACGGACACGATAACCGATGCCACGGTTGTTCACAGGCGGATGCCAGGATGCCTTAGGCAATCCATCCGCAGTGTCTGAAAACGTCAGATCCGTCGGCTGGGCAGCAACACTTTTTGTCTTTTTCACATTCGACCAATTCGAGTCAAACTTTGCATCGGTTCCTGCGCTAGCCTGGATCCTGTACTCGTACTCATATCCGGTGGTGGCCGTCCGGTCCATATGCTCCATTTCTGCGCCCAAACCACCCGTGATGGAGACTACACGTGACCAGTTACCACCGACAGTCCGTCTCTCAAGATAGTATGTTTCCGCGCCATTCGGTCGCGTCCAACGGATAACCGGCTTACCATACTCCGGATCCGGTGCAGCGTACGTGATGACCGGTGCCTGAACCCGGTAGTCAAAAGCTACATTGTTGGAATAAGTAGTCTGATTATTTCGGATCAGCGCGACGCGATAATAATATCCTTTACCTACCTCCGCCGTGGTATCGGTGGCACTCGACACGCCGGCACCCGCTCCCAACACGTAGGTCCAATTTCTTTCAACATTTTTATCAGCTGTTTCGGGGCAGCGATAGACTCTGTAATTCACAGATCCTGTCTGTGAAGGCCAAGAGATGACCGGCGCACCCGTGGACGATGCTTTTACAGTGATCTGGAAAGCCTTCGTAACCAAGTCTCCGTTCAGATTCGTGCGGATCGCGGGGCGTATGCCGACAAATGTCGCCGTGATATCGTCGTTAGCATCGCTCGCTAAGCTCTCATCCACTAGTCCGTCCCTGACGAAATACGCTGTAGACATCCCAAATTTATCCCTCAGGCGCCATGTTATATCGGATTTCGATACACCTTGAGCCCTGGCATAATCCGTCGTTTCCGTGGGGTAGAAAGCATTTCCCGTGGAGTCTATCACGCTGTTCACTGTGGCTTTATCCAGAAGGAAAACGTTGTCTGTTGCAGTCCTGGTCTTATCATATCCTACGACCTCGAAAGACGTCGTGTACAATGCATTCTTCAGAGCGTCCGTGGAAAATGCAGTACCTATAAAACTGAAATTAGCATAATTGGAGTAGTAAGTATCTACACCATTCAGCCAATAACGGACCGTCGAATAGTAATAATCCGAAGCGCTGGTGTCATTGTTGATATAAGATCTGGCCTGGGTCTCGTTAAATGCGGCTTCCGCCGAATAATAATATGCATTAAACGGTTGGGAATCCAAGATCTTCTCAGAGACCAGGAGTCCCTGTGCCTTATTCACGATGATCCAACGGATCGGCTGATACTCAAAATAATAGGTGCCCTTCGTGTATCCCTGAGATGCCTGGTTTCCATAGGAGCCCATTCCCTCTCCATCTGCCGGATCCGTTGTATCGTACGGTCTGTACTTCGAGATCTGTACGGCGCGATATTTCTTACCCTGATACGAAAAATCCGCATACATCATAATGGATGTATTTATCGATGAAGGATGCCTCTTCGCATCACTCGCCATATTCTTGCTATAATAGGGGTAGGAGCGCCAGGCTTTAAACAAGCCGTTGAGATTCGATATCAAAGCGCTATCCGTAACGAGTTTCTGCGGATAGGAGCCGAATTCCACAATATCCCCATTTTTGAGTGAATTGTAATCTGCCGCATAGGCAGGCCTTCCCGGTAACACGAGAACGCTCATTAACACCATCAAACATCCGATCAACAATCCGACTGTCTTCTTTTTCATTTACTCCCCTTTCTTCTGATCCTTGCCTTTTTTGTATGATCCGGGCGGTCATACGAGCCCGCCCGTTTCACGATATCTATTACGTTATTTTACGGTCAATGTTGCTTCTTTTGACGGAAGCTGCTTTCCATCCCCATCCGTTACGATGCATCGGAACTGCCAGCCATTCAGGCCTGCGAGCGCCGTTACCGACAGGGTCGCCGTCTTCGCGCCCGGCTGACCGGAATTCGTCCATTCGCTCGAAGAATTCTTTCTCGACTGCCACTGGTACTTAAGCGTTGCTTTTCCATAAGCCGTAACGGTGAACTTCGCCGTAGCGCCCTTCGCAACTACTGTATCGACCGGATTTTTAAGAATACCTAATCTGGTAAACAAGGTCGCTGCATTAGAGCCCCAACTCTGTCCGTTTCCATCGGTTACGACGCAACGGAACTGCCAGCCATGTAAACCGGAGAGAGCCGTTACCGTAAGGGTCGCCGTCTTCGCGCCCGGCTGTCCGGAATTCGTCCACTCGCTCGAAGCATTCTTACGGGACTGCCACTGATACGTCAGTTTTTCCTTACCGTTAGCTGCCACCGTGAATTTCACTTCCGAGTTGGGTGCTGCATATGTGCTCTTCGGCTGTGTTGTGATCTTCGGAACGATCGACAAGGTCGCCGGATTGGAAGCCTTCGTCTGTCCGTTTCCATCCGTAACGACGCAACGGAACTGCCAGCCATGCAGACCTGCGATCGTCGCTACCGACAGAGTCGGTGTCTTCGCGCCCGGCTGTCCGGAATTCGACCACTCACTCGAAGAATTCTTACGGGACTGCCACTGATACGTCAGTTTTTCTTTACCATTAGCTTCTATGGTAAATTTCGCGGTATCGCCCAGCGGTGTATATACACTCGAAGGCTGTTTCGTGATCTTCGGAACTACGGTGAGGTAAAGCGGGTACGAATACGCCTGTTTGCCATTCGCGATCGTCACGACACAACGGAACTGCCAGTTATGCAAGCCTGCGATCGCATTTACCTTCAGGGTCGCGGTCTTCGCTCCCGGCTGGCCGGAATTCGCCCACTCGCTCGCCGCGTCCTTACGTGACTGCCACTGATAACTCGTGATCGCACTCGGGTTCAAATTCGACACGGTAAATTTCGCCGTGTCGCCGACGCTCGCCGTCTTATTTCCGGACGTCGTCAAAACGGTGATCTCAGCTGTCTTGGATACGACGATCCTGCCGAACTTATCGGTCGCCGTAACATAGAACGTGGCTCCGTCGTCCAACGAACCCGGGATCAATGAATACATGTTGTTGGTGCTGGTAAACTCCAGCTCATATCCACTCTGTCCGCTCTTAGGACGATTAAAATACCAACGATACGTAATTCCCTTGCCTCTGGCCTGGACCGTCGGAAAGATCTGTGTTGCATTGGAAAATACAACGTAATCCTCCGGCTGTTTCGTAAATGCCGGAATGTAGGCGCAGGTAAAGCTTCCGGTCGCTGCCCCCGACTCATAGGTCTTATCCGACGTATTCGAGGACCAGATCGCGGTCAGTCTGAAGTTGTAGGAAGATCCGGGTTGTGCATCATCGATCACAGCCTGGGTCGAAGTTACGATCTTCTCCGTCCATTCCGACTCCGAAGTCTTCTTATACTGGATACGATATCCATATGCGCCCGAAGTTTTATTCCATTTGATCAGCGGCTTACCGTCGCTTGTATCTGTGGTCTCAACTCCGGTCGGTCTCGCCAAAATGCATCTGACCGTTTTTTCGGCTGAATAGGGCGAGTCATACGCACTGGTCGTATCCGAGATCGCGCGGATCTTGTACTTGTATTTGTTACCCACCTGCGAGTTATATTCATCTGTAAATTTATAGGTTGTCGCCGATCCGGCGTCGATCGTTGTCAGATAAGTCCAGGAATTCGAGTTTTCCGGGGCTCTGTACACCGTGTATGCATCCGCATTTTCCACACGATCCCAGGACAATGTCGGCAGGCCCGTAACGGTATCCGAGCTGGCGCTCTTGATCACCGGTTTCGCGAACGGATACTGCACCAGCAGATACGGTGAGGTTTCGGAGCCATAGCTCGTAGTCACCTCGACCTTATAGTAGTAGCTCCTTCCTGTCTCTACCGTAGGGTCGTTGTACTCTGTGGTATCGGACCCCAATGTCGCGATCGGGCTGCCCCAGCTGGCAGCTGCCGAAGGGTTCGAACTGGAAGGACAACGATACACTTTGTAGGAATAAGCGCCGGTATAGTAGTCCCAATCCAAATACGGTTTGCCGGTCGAAGAATTCGTTTTCGAGATGATCCGGAACGGACCGATCACCAAGCTGTGCGACAGGTTCACTTTGATCGCCGGACGGATACCACACTGTGTAGAAGTGATGGTACTGTAATACGCAGATGTGGAACTTGATTTAACGGTCTGATCCTGAACGTAGTAAACATGTGTCTTATCGGAATACGTCGACAGGAACCAGGGTGTTCCCGCGCTGCCTCCGCGCTTACTCATACCCTGCGCTTCTGCATAATCGGAATTATCCGAAGAGGTAAAGCGGGATTTGTAACTGTTGGCATCGTTTTGATCGAGAAGGAACACATAATCGATGGCCGCCCCGGCTGCTCCTGCGTAAATTGCATAGGTGTTCGTCTTCATCGCCTTTCTCTCCTGCGATGAAAACGCCGTATTCAGGAAGTTGCTATCCCCATAGTACGGATCGAAATTCGAATCGGCATTCAGCCAATGTCTTACCGTCGAATAATAGTAATTCGAAGCATAAGCCTCGTCATTGATCGTGCTCATGGCGCTGCTGCCTGCCATCTGATAATATGCGTTGAAAGGCTGCGCATCCAGAACTTTCTCCGACAGCAACAGTCCGCTGCTCTTATCCAACACGATCCAGCGGATCGGCTCGTAAGCGAAGTAATAAACCGTTTCCTTAACGTAGCCGTTGCTCTGCTGCTTATACTCGCTGTCCGGGACCTTCGTAACATCGATCGGACGATACTTGTGGATCTTCACAGCGCGATACATCGTGCCATTAAGGGAGACATCCGCATACTCCATCATGGTTATGTCTTGCTTGGTCGGGATTGTCTGACTATTCGAGCTATTCGTATTCTTCGAATAGTACGGATATTTCTTCCAAGTCTTACTCTTGTTGTTCAGCTGCTGGATCAACGCGCTGTCCGTGACTTTCGTCTGCGGATAACTGCCGAAGATGACGATATCGCCATTCTGGATCGAACCCTCACTCGCCGCGAAAGCAGTCTGCCCGCCGGCCAATGAAACCACCATCAAAATGCCGATCAGAAACGCAACCAGTTTTTTCTTCATTGTTCCTTCTCCTTATTATCTGAAATCCACCTGTGAAAAGGCATAAAAAACCCCGCCCACACTCACACAGTTTAAGTATAAATGCAGGCAGGGCTTTTGTATATCACCGATTTGTACCATTTTCGGCTACATATTTTTTAATTTCTCTGCAAACGGAAGCATTCCGTCATCGTAAATATCGTTGTTGTCGTGGGCGTAAAACTCATCCATCGACCCGTTTTCCGCTTTCATCCACCGAGTAGTATCCCTTGTAATACATGGGATAATGCGCCAGTTCGCTGCTCTTCAGATCTTCCCCTTTATTATTCTCTTCATCGTTCCGATGAAAAACTCTCTCTTCACCTTACCGTCGATGTGGCTGGCGTACTTCTTCAGATACCCCTTGCCGTACTTCGGTGGTTTTCTTCTGCACAACCGCATAGCGCGGATCATGCTGCCCATCGTGCCCTTACGCTTATACTGCGCAGGCTGGTACAGTTTCAGTTCGGTATCCACCTTCGAAGTGAAGTCCTCCTCGATCGTCAGTCTCTGGCTGTCGACCGCCCCGTCTAGCGCCTCTACGCCTCTCTTCGTGCGGGCAATGATGATATTCCTTCCCTCATGCTCCGAAAAATCAGGCGTTCCGTCCGCCCCGAGATACCAGAAATCGGCGCAAACGATATCCGCCGCATCCCCGGTCCCGTCCAGGCAGAACCTGCAGAGGTTTCGGATATCTCTGCCGAGGTACTTTCCCCAGGCATTTTTATATTCCATCCTAAGAACGTTGCCGTCCTTCTCCGTGACGGTGGTATATCCCGGCCAGCCGTTCCCGCGATAAGTGATCGCATCAAACTTCTCCCGGTTCGTTCCGATCGACGTAAGCAGGTCGTCCTGCGCGTTAACGCTCGGCTCACCTGCGCAGAAAAACGACAGAAGGTACGGGATCTGCTCCCCGAGCGAAGGATCTGCCGCGATCCCTCTCCGAAGCGCCATCACATCACAAGGCTTGCCCACGAACGCGTAGGTCTCGCCCTCCTTCATAAGCTCCTTCAGATCATACAAAGGAACCGAGATGCTGTATCTCGAACCGCAACGGCTCCGCACCTCATCTGCCGTGTAGCTGATGCAGGAGATCGTCTTCGTCTGGTCCTCCGGATCGTAGGTGGTATGGAGGATCCCCGTCACCTTCCCGCTCTCCAGCAGGTAGACGCAAAGCTCCGTCAGCGCACCGCCGGAAGCCGCCTTAAAGCGGACATCGGCATCGGAAGAATATCCGACCAGTGCCTTCTTTACCTTACCCCAGACATCATGCTTCGCAGCCCCCTCATAGTAGAATACGGGGCAAATGCTCCTAAGCTCGGCCTTATTCCCGTCCACTATAGTAGGGAACCCTTTTTTATCTTCCTTCAGTTCGCACCCGTACATCGCGTGGCATAAGCCACAACCGGAACAGTACGACTGTATATATTTCGGATCGATCTTTTCTTCAGACATATCATTCTCTCCCGGCGTTTTTCATGATCTCTTCCGCCCATTTTTCCGGCTGGTCGATAATTCCGTAAAACTTGATCAGCTCATCCGGCTCTTTATCCCACCATTTGCTTTCCTCAAGTTTCTTTTGTGTTTCCTCCGGAAATCTGTAACCGGTGATCCTGGCAGGGACACCCATAACGATCGCATAAGGCGGAACATCTTTCGTAACGATGGAGCCGGCGCCGATGACCGCGCCGTTTCCGATGCTTTTGCAGGAGGATGTAATGATCGTGCCGTAGCCGACCCATACATCATGTCCCACTGTCAGTTCCTGCCGCGGGATATCTTTTACATCATATCCCCATTCTTTTCTGTAGAAATACGGCGTCATCGTTGCATACTGCATCGGATGATTTCCGCCGAAATACCGGACATTCGGTCCGAACGAGCAGTACCTGCCTATCGTCACGGTACCGCCGACATTAAAACCGGGATCGAAACAACTTCCGTACGAATGCATTCCGATCTCGACCTTGCGCTCCCGCGCCTTCTTCCGGGCTAATGCGGAGGTCTTCTGTCCGCCCTCGCGGTTGATACGCCGGTTATCCAGACGTTTTCTGATAGAACCAAACATAGGATCCCTCCCTTTCCTATCCTTACGACTCGCGTTTTAGTGCCTCTTTATGACCTGCTTGATCTTTGCGATGACATAGTGAAACTCCTTCTTTCGGAAGAAGGCGATCACGAAGATGATGTTCGGAACCGTGAGGCAGAGCAGGAAACGAACTGCCAGGCAGCCCAAACCATGCTGCATCGGAAGATATGCACAGATCAGATAGGTCACGCCACACATCACGATGGATATGATCAGATTGATAAACTCCTGAATGATATATTTTTTCGGACTTCTCTTAAACAGATTCCGAAAGAGCACTATCGTTTCCCAGGGGAAATTGATCAGTGCCATACATACGATCGTGGAGATGAATACGCCGTTTATGCCTATGATAAGGACCAGTATGATATTTACCACAAGGTTAAACACGGCCGAAACATACGGTTTCCAAAAATCCGCCTGCCACATTCCTGCCGCGTCTTTAAAGTATAAGCCCGTCGTACGGAACTGCCAGGTGTAATAATAGATCACGATACATACCACGGATGAGGCAGGTAACAACATGTCCGCTCCCATCCACAGTTCCATAAACGGCTGGAACAGACACAAAAAGCAGACTGAACACCAGCCGACCAGCCATGACAGGATAAAGTTTATGTTTTCAAACAGTGTATAGTTCTTATCTACGTTCTCGGTGACCAGACTGTTTCCGATACCGGCCAGCATGCCGTTAAAGAAGATGGCACTCAGGCTGATGATAAAGAAGATGATGTATGAGTAATTGCTGTAGATACCCAGGACCTCAAGTCCTAAAAACGCGGAAATGACCAGGCTGTCCGCCGACGAAACGACGGTGGTTCCGATCTTGTGGCCGATCAATGCCTTAACTCTTCCGAATATCTCACTCTGCTTCTCCGGGGAAACCACGCCCTCCGGCTTATACATCGGATACATCCGGTCCGTAGCCCAGTTGATGACCAGGTTATTCAAGATCGTAAACAGCGGTTTAACAATGATGTAAATGTAATAATTTTTGAAGACCAGCAACAGGATGACCTGCACCAGGTTCAGAAGCAAATGTACCACCGTACCGATGTTGCTGCTCACGTCCGTCCGCTGATGCGCCATAAGAAGCGAGTTCTTATATGCAAACAGGAGATACGACAGGACCGTATCGACTAAGAAGATCAGGTACAGCACGGTTATGTTGATGCCCTCTGCTCCGCCCTTGATCAAAAACGGTAGGAACGGCACGAGAACGATACCGGCCGTGAATACGATCAGGCCGATGATACGATAAACTTTTTTGTAAAGTGCGAGGAGCGAACAGATCAACTCTCCGTTTCCTTCGGCGATCGGCTTATACATGGAGTATACCATCGCCGATCCAATACCTAATTCGGCCAGATTCAGGACATGGAGGATCGATGTGAACAGATTATTCAGACCCAGGTATTCCTTACCGAGCACGTTGATGATCACAACGCGGATAAAGAAAGGCAGGAGCAAAGAAACGCCTTTGTTTACCATGCCCCATACCAAGTTCCGTACTGAATTTTTAGTTCGTTCCAATCGCTTCATATTTTTCGACCCGTTGTTCTTCCCGGGGTTTTTGTATTCCAAAACCGTTATACTGTTTATATGCCAGCAGAAGCATAATGATCACTGCAAACGCCTGAACATCCTGGTTCTGCATGACGCCGAAGAAAACGACAATATAGGCGAGCACGATGGAAAAACACGTTTTCCCGAACCCTAACCCATTCTCCGGGGCTTCTTTCATAAAAAACGTCTTCGCTAAGATCGAAAGCAGTAAGATGATCTCTCCGATCAAGCCGAAAATACCATATCTGTACAACGTCCTCAGCCACTCGACTTCGATCGATGATTTGGTTTGATTGTAACCATCCTTGTTGACAAAAACGTGTTCGAACTTCGACGTAGCCCCGTTGCCGAACCAGACTTTACCTTTCATTTCGTCATAGACCCAGCCATAAAGATCGAGTCGGTTACCGACACCGCCGGGGTTATCCGTAAAACCGTTTTCCCGCAGCAGTGTAATATAACTATCGTCAAAGTAGGCTCCGACGATATATACCGATAATTGAACTTTACGGCGCAGTCCCGAGCTGAAGAGACAACCTATGCCTACACAGATCAGCAGGATCACAACGTATTTCACCGTTTTGAAGATGAACTGCTTACGTCCGCTGTAATACAGGTACAGGACCAGTTCGATGAAGATACCTACAAACGCGATACGGGACAATGTCAGCATAGCATTTGCCGCTATGATCACGGCGAAATAGATATACTTCTTCTTTTCGCCTTTCTCCGTATGCTCTATCCGATACAAAAGCAGTGCCAGAATGAACATACAGTATGTACAATACGAGATCGCATGCGAAGTAAAGGAAATGATACGAAGGATACCCAGACGCAGCGGATTGTATTTGATCGTAGCCCCGGCGGTATTCAGAAGAGAAAAGATATTAAAATGCGTGATCTCCTCGATAAAACCGAAGATGCCGACGACCACTGCTGCATAAATGAGTATGTCCAGCAGCCTGTAAAACCGTTCTTTTGTATTGATCGTCGTACTCGCGAAAAGGAGCACTCCGACCCAGAGGACGACCTGCATGATCAGGGTTCTCATTTCCATATGATACAACTGGGATGTACCGGTGAAGAACACAAAAATGAAGATAGGAATGCACGCCTTAAGCATTTTGAGCGAAACTACCCCACTGCCCAGCATGATAAAGGCCACAAGTGTAAACAACAATATCAGTTCCTTTACCTGCAGTCCAAATATATAGAAATAGCTAGGGCATATGGGAAACAAGGCACAAAATATTTCCAATACTTCGAAGCTTCTTATCTTCATCTTCATGGTTTAGTTACTCGCTTTAAAAATATATGTTGCGATCTCCGAGAGGAATTCTTCTTTCAATTCGGAGATCCGGATCAGGGATTTTTGCTGCGTTTCTTTCAGTTTATCCTTGCGATCGATCAGGCGGAACGTCCGACGGAGGCTTTCCTGCGTGTCGGTCTTCGTTCCGTCAACGAAGTACGGATAACCGAAATTCGTGAACAGTCCTTTGAACTTTCTGCTGTAGGCAAAAGGAATGGTGACCACTCCGGAGGAAAATGCTCCGATCGTGGCATGCATACGGGATCCTACGAACAGGTCCAGTCTGGATATATAGTTTTTCGCCTCGTAAGGAGTTGCAAAATTCGGCGCCAGGACCGTGTACGGGAACTCTTCATGTAAAGCCTGACATGCCGGATAATCCGGATCCGGGATCACACGTCCTTCATTTCCGGACTGCGTCACATGCGGTATCAGATGTACCTCATAACCCAGATCGTGGCAATGACGGATGAGTTCTCTGCAATACGTGTGATAGTCCGTCTTCATGCCGAACTGATCACTCTCCTGATACAAGCCGCCCTTCCACAGCAGACCCGAAACGTTCAGGCCGATGCTCTTCTCAAAATGCGGAAGCGTCTGATCATACGGCAGGAAGAAGGCCATGTCCGTCACGGACTGAACACTTCTGCGGGACAGCTTCTCCGCATACCGCGCGGAGATCTCATCTCTTGCGTATGCGACTGTGGCCCAGCGGATCGCCTTCCCGGCCAGCTTCTCCAGCATCTTATGTTTAAAAGGTCCATAGGTCTGAGGCATCAGTACGAACGGCACCTTCGTCTTTTCGCAAAGTATCTTCGTGATGGTGTTCTTATATGTGCTCTTCGTGAAGTAAATATCCGAGAAACCGTCTCCGTACGTAACATCGAACACGATGTCGCACTTCTTAACTTCCTTCAGAAACGCCAGTTTCGGATCTTTTAATTTGACACGGCACTTACTGAACGTGATATCCGGGAACAGTTCCGGAATGGATCCCAAAGAGGACTCATTGTGAAAGCTCACAACTTCCAGCTCGCCGTCATAGACCTGCCGAACTAATTCCAAAAAAGAACAGGTCAATGCCTGGCAACCCATATTCTCATGCGCAAACGTGAAACCGAACAAACCAATCCGCATATCGATCCTTCTCTCCTCTATTCTGAGTCAAACCCTTCCGATGTTCCTATTCCTTCGGAGCATCCTTCTTCATGACACTTCGTACGCCCTCCAGATAACCGTAACCGTTTGTCTTATCCGGCTCCAGATGCGCGCCCTCGCCCCACTCGTTCCATGCATTGATGAACACAAACTGAGGACAGTCATGCTTTTGTATCCGTGCAACTTGCTTAGAAAAATACTTTTTGAATTTCTCGGGGGTCGCGCCCACAAAAACCGAGGAGTTCTTCCCCATTCTGGGAGTATTATCCCACGCGGTAAATGCTCCGAGCGCGTGCTTCTTCTCCACATCTCTGGTCAGGATGTCCTTCCAGATGTCCTCGTAGCGGTATCTTCTGGGAAGCTTGCGTACTCTGCGCATCGCTTCCTTCACCTTCGATTTTACCTTAAAGACGGTCCGGGAAATGAAACTGCTCTGGCTCGTTTTCATGATCCGGTTCACCGTGTAGAACGGTTCGAACTCGATGCCCCAGTCGAACGCTTCCCGGATCTGGGGAACATGGGCGGAATGGTGCTGGTAGACCCAGCAGATCCCGTCAAAGCCTATCTCCTTCGCGTAGGAATTCCATTCTTCCATCATCTCGTTCATCTTCTCGAAGAGATGCGGTTTATAAACTATGAACAACGGCCGGTTGTCGACCTTAATATACCGGGAATCCAAAAAAAAGGGTCGAAGATACTCAAAGTGCTTCTTACGCCCCTCTTTATTCTCGCTATTATTCTGCGCGATCAGAATGTTCGACTCTGCCCCGTTCCACGTTCTGGACCAGGTTTCATTCGCCCAGCAGACACAAAACGGCAGATCGATATCCGGACGGTCCAACATGTTCTCCATCGGTTTTTCCAGCAAAAGCTTTCCGTCAAACCAATAGTGATAGTAGCAAAAACCGTAAACGCCGTATTTCTTAGCGATATCCGCCTGCCACTTCTGTACTTCGGGGTCCGTCAGATCATAGTAATTCTCATTCAGCGGAACCTCCGGCTGATCATGACCGGAAAACAGCGGGGCCGACTTCTTTACATTCGTCCACTCTGTGAATCCTTCTCCCCACCATTCATCATTTTCTTTTATTCTATGAAATTGCGGGAGATAGAACGCTATAGTTTTGACTGGTGATTTCATCTTTCTCCATCCAATCCTCTTTCGGCGATGATCGCAAAACACAAAGTGACACCCCGGTCTTACGCCGACTCGATTATAGCATGGGGCTTAGGGTTTGTCAAGGAAACCGCCCCTGTGCAGCCTCTGCGCCTTAGATTTCAAATTGACTTTTTTTCGGCAATATTTTCTCGAAACAATCCACGAGTCTCTTCTTAACCTGCTCGAAATCTTCGATATCGGAACTGTCATTCAGGCAGATGAGGCTGTGCTTCTGCGACAGGATATCCCAGCAGGCAGCGTCCAGGCTGTAACTGAGGTCGTAGAATTTGCCGAACTTCGGGCTCCTCGGGGAAAATTCACCCGAGGCGATCTGCCAGTCACGCATCAGCCACTGGTTGACATTGTCCTTCTTCTTAAAACGGGACATGGTCGTTCCCATCAGGGCAGCTTCTTCTTTACTCCACACTTCCTCATACGTCGATTTCTTCATCGAATTCGGGCCGTGCGGTTCGTACAGACCTACGATATTTGCATTCTTCTTCAGGATAAGCGTTCTGAGCAGATATTTACCGTATTTCGGAGTGTACCATTTCTTCCAGTTCTTCTTTATGCACTGCGTCCCATGGAAGTGGTCGTTGACGATCTCCAGGTCATTGATCTGGATCGCTCCGGTACCGAAGCGCTGCGGAACCACAGGCGACAAGATCGCACAGTCCCTGGGGAGACCTCTCTTAAAGAAATCCGACTTCTTCGACGGACGCATCAGGAAATTATCATCGTTGAAATAAACAAAATTCTCGGCGAGGCCCGGGATCCTGTGCAGGTTCACCTCCAGTGCCCTGGAGTTATACGTGGGCAGGCTTCCCTCCGGCATGAAGTCCTTATGGTTCACTATGTGCAGCTTCTTGCAGGACGTATCCAGCCATTCC
>JAFYZH010000040.1 GCA_017548765.1 Lachnospiraceae bacterium
CGCGCGTGGCGATGGTGACCTCATGTCCCTGCGCCAGCAACTCATTTACCATGGGGATCCCGAAGAACCGGGTCCCGCCCATAACCAAAATCTTCATCCTGCTCCTCCTGCCCGAACCCTCGGGCACTTACTCGTCTTTATACTTCTTGCGATATTCGTCGGTGTACCATTTCGGAATGATCTGCCGGAACGCGTCGTGGTCCACGAGCGCGGTCTTCGCTCTGCGCACCATCCCGTCGATATCCTCCTGTCCGAACGGCTCCGCCCAGACGATGGAAAACAGCGACGCCTGCGCGACATACACCGCATTCGCCCGCCAGAAATCGTCCGGGATCTCGTCGTCAAAGTACGCATCGATCTGGCCAATGCAGTACGGGATGCTGAGTTCGATGCCGAAACTCTCGAGCTTGTAGAACTCCTCGTACGGGTCGCCGGCCTCCCAGCGGTTGAAATCGATCACGCCGATCGAGCCGTCCGCCATGTAGATGAGGTTTCCGGGATGGTAGTCCCCGTGCTTGTAGGTCGGCCCCTTTTGACAGATCTCGTGGATGTGATCCTTCACGTAGCGGATCGCCGTTTCATCGTCCGCGATCCGTAACCGGGACTGCTCGTACCGCCCCAGCTGCATCAGTTTTTTCTCTTGTTTCGTCTTCGTCGGGATGTCCTCCGGCTCGATCGGCACGGAGTGGATCTTCCTCAAAATGTCGCCCGCCTGGCGCCCGATAAGGTACTGTTCCCGCTCGGATAACTGCGGCAGGACCGACTCGAGATCGCAGCCCTCGACCCATGAAAGCAACATGTAGACATTCTGCCCCTCGTTGCAAGTGCCGAACTCGATCGGCATAGACATAGGGATCCCGAGTTTTGCGAACTTCTCGATGATCTCGTATTCTTTCTTCTTTCCGTCGTATCCGCTGATGTCCGAGACCCGAAGCAGGAGGGACTCTCCCGCATCCGTCCGGATAAAGTATTTCTTATCCGAGGACCAGCCTTTGTCGACCGGTTCGACCGAGGTCCACCGATCGCTCGATTTTATTCCCAAAAACATTTTCCTTCCCTTTCCAGCCACTGCACCGACTTCTTCAGGGCTTCTATGGTCTTCGTCTCCAGGACGCATCTCGCGTTTCTGCTCTTCGCGAGACTCAAACGGGCCGCCAGATCGATCTCGCCGTCGCCGAGGGCCAGGTGGTTCTTCGGCGGCTGCTCCGACCCGTCATGGATGTGGAAATGCATCAAATGCTCCTGGTGTTCCATGATGAACGGAACGTCCTTCTCGCCGGTCCCCTTCGAATGACCGATATCCCAGGTCAGTGCGAAGTAAGGGCTCTGCAGCAGGTATTCGATCGCCTTCTTCTCATAGCCACGGAACCCGTCTGTATTTTCCACAACGATCCGGATGTCGGCGTCGCCGATCCACTGCTCGCACTTTTCGCGGAATACTTCAAACAACCGCATATAGGTGTCGAAATCGCGGTCGTACATCTGGACTTTTCGGTCGGGCAATGTGATGTATATTCCATGATGCATGTGCATGTTGAGGGTCAGCGGCTGGCTGGCGTCGCCATACAGGTCGCGCAGAGGCAGCAGCTTCTTCGCCACTTCGATCGTTCTCCGCACGGTTTCCAGGTAGGCGTCCGTGACCAGTTGATTAAAGTCCGCTATATTCAGGTTTTCGTCCAGATGGATCGTGTAGTAGATCCCGGCGTTTTTCGCCAGATCGATCAGGCGTTCCGTCTGTTCCAACCGATCCACCTGATACTCCGGAAAATTCATGTTCAGTTCAATGAATTTCAGCCCGAGGCTCCTGCACAGATCTACATTTTCCTCGAGCGTGCTGTTTTCGACCAGCGTCGGCATTCCAAACTGCATCATTTTCTTCCTCCTTCACTCTGTCCGATCACGGCAAATGCATCCATGAGCCCGGTTATGCTTTCGACGCCTTCGGGCACGTTTTTGCCGAAGCGGTTCAGCCATAAGGCCCGGATCCCGACTGCCGTCGCTCCCTTCACATCGCTACTCAACGAGTCGCCGATATGCACCACTTCGTCCTGCTTGAGGCCGAACTTCAGCAGCGCCTGCTCAAATAATTCTTTTCTTGGTTTGTAACTTCTCGCATCCTCCGAAGTGATCACACCCGCCGGCTTCAGGCCGTGAAACGCAATCGCCTGCAAAATGTCCGAAGTGTCGATATTGGAGACCACATAGACCGGCAACGGACTCTTCCCAAAAAACTCCTTCGAATCCTCGAAGATCGGCGGCGCCACCCAGTGCGCAAACATCATCCCGCTCAGTTCCTTTGCATCCGCGCTCGAACCGAAACGCTCCAGCGTGTGCACCAGCGACTTCTCCTCCAGCGCCCGCTGCGTCTCGAAGGTGTCCCCATAAGAATTCAGGAACATCGACTGGAAATCCTTCCACCAAAAGGAGTCCACATCCCCGGGGTTCTCGACCCGCCCCGTATCACATATGATCTTCGTGATCTTTTCGATCACCGCGCCGTCCTCATGGACGATCGTCCCGTAGAAATCTACGAAAAAAGCTTTAATAGGCATGCGCCCCTCCTTTTTCAAGTTCCTATTTCCGTTCCCAACTTGCTTTTCATGCCTAAAGCGAAAGTATTTATCTTGTTTAGGCATATTTTCGCAAATCCGCCTGGTCTACTTCCCCGCCAGCAGCGAGTAGTACATCCGTCCTTCATACTCCCCGTTGATAAAGAAGTAATCTCTTAGGGTGCCTTCGTACTCGAAGCCGCATTTCTCGATCACTCGTTTGGATCGTGAGTTGGACGGCCGTACGCAGATCTGGACTTTGTTAAATCCGATCTTTCGGAAACCATAGTCGATCACCGCTTTTGTGGCTTCTGTCGCGTAGCCCTTGCCTTGATAAGCTGCTCCGATACAGTACTCGATCTCGCCCCAACTGTTCCTCGGATCGACCAGGAAGTAGGCGATCTGGCCAATGCATTCGCCCGACTCTTTTTCGATCACAGCCCATCGGTATGTAAATCCCGAACTGTATCCGATAATATATTTCTCCAGAAGCGTCTGCACTTCTTCCGGTGTTTTGTAGGCCGGCTCACCGTACATGCCCTGCACGTATTCATCGCCCGCCCAGTTATTCAGAACCGACATCACGTCGTCAGTGCAAAACGGGCGCAACAGGAGCCGCTCGGTTTCGACCACCTGCGTACCGCACGCGCGGATCCGCGCCGGGTTCTCACGCCCCTTATAATCCCGGATCAGTTGCAGAGTTTCTTCCACCGTCAGGCATTTGGCGTACCTGTCCGGCCACATGTTTTTGTTGTAGAATTCATAGGTGGTCTTCGCATCCATGTACGGATTGCTCCTCGTGGAATTGCAGTACTCCGGCACGATCATCTCAAAACCATTTTCAAAGCCGCTTTTGATCGTGGCGTCGATACAGTAATCGGTCTGAAGCCCCACCGCGATGACCGTCCTGACATTCTTCGACTTCAGGTAGGCGGTCAGTCCCGTGGTGGGATAAAACGCACTGTTGACCGTCTTATCAAAGATCTTCTCACCTTCCGCCGGTGCGAATCCCTCATAGATCTCAAAGGCAGCATCGCCCTTCGAGAAACCCGTTCCCGGCCCGTCATCATGCCGGACATAGACCACCTCGACCCCGACATCTCTGGCCGCCCGGATCAATGTCTTAATATTCTTCTCCAGTTCCCGGAACCCGAACAACCTCTCGTCCGTGATCCCGCTCTGCGTGTCGATCACCAGTAAAACCATTCTTAATATTCCTCTTCAAATATCAATCTACTCATAGTCTCGCGTCAGTTCGATCCCGACCACGCCGTATTTCTGCTGCTCTTTTGCAGAGTAATATTCGTCCATATCCGAGGGCTTCGCGCCGGCGATGTCCGCCTCCGTGTAACCGCACTGCAACAGGGGCAATGCCTGGTACAATTCGTCGAATGATGCAAACCGGTGCAGCTTCACCACGCGCGTACGAAGCGTTTCGCCCGTCGCGGTGTTCGTGAACTCGATCGTATCGCCCGGACGGATCTTCCGGCGCTTCTCGTCGAACAAACGAAGCTCGATCGTCTTCTGCCCGCTTTGGATCATCTCGTAGGGTTCAGGATGCAGGTTCATAAAGTGAGTCGCCCGCCCGCGTGTCAGGAGCTCTACCGTCTCGACGTCGGTACACGGGAACAATAATTTTGCTCTCATCAATCAAATATCCTTCCGTTAAGAATAAAATCAATGATATCCATGTGTTTAATTCCATTTTCTTAAGTATTTCAGAAATGCCTTTGAAATTGCTTGCCATAATTATTCATATAGAAATCATAATCTTCATTCGGAACAAAAATAAAAGCCTGGTGTGCATTTCTTTTTTCATTAACAAGGCAGCTAAGGTATTGGCCACCGCACAGCACCCTGAACTGATGTCGCTCGAAAACAAGGACCAGGGGTACCTCATACGAAGATCCCATATACTCTTTGTCCGGAGCAGGATCCGGCTCATCGATTAAACGAAGCGGGATCTTTACCAGTTCGGATAAGAAGAAAGCCGAAGTATCCGGCATCTCCGCATTATGATCATTTAAGTATATCCTGACCCATTCCTCTCCGAGTCCCGCATTTGAATACTGCTCAGCCGAATAGACTGAAGGAGAGTATTCCGGTAGATCTTTCTTTTTTCCATATACGATCTTTTTGATCGATTCCGGAGAAAGGAAGAATTCCTCCGAAAGTTCCATGATCGACGCTCCGATCGCATATCTGCTGCAGATAGTCTTGTTTCTTTTGTTCAGTTTATTTCGATAACCGGAAGCTTCTCCCCAGCCTTTTGTTTTTTCGCGTTTTGGTATGTAGATTGCTTTTCCTTCCGCATACTTCTGCACTTCTTCCAAAAGGCTGGCAGGGAGAACATCCTTTGCATTCTCATATTGCATAGTTAATCCGCCAGTCTGCTCATGCGTTCTTCAAGTTCATTTATGGATCTTGTGATGGATTCACATGATTCAAGATCATCGATGGATGCATGCCACATAAGTGTGTGAATTCCCTTAAAATATGCCATGCACAGGAAGCGCTCTTTAAAATTCTTTATCTCTATGTTCTTTTTCTTTGCGTATTCATACAGTTTCTCGGGAACCAGCAAATAGGGTTTGTTAAGATCCATAATTGCGAAATCCATCATAAAGTCCATGATCCCGGCTCTTCCCCAGTCTGCGCAATATGCCTTGCCCGCATCATCCACGATCATATTGACAAAGAAAGTATTGTTGTTTGCAAGAAATCTCTGTCCTTCACAGAACGGTGCATACTGTATGGCCTTGGCAAATATCCTGTCGAAATAATCCTTCTTCAGGAATGTGGTTTCAAACATCTTAGTCCAGTTGTGCCAATAGCCCTCCTGATTCTCATTAAATGTCTCCCGGATGAACTCTTCAAGCGAAGCATACGGAGCCTTATTATCTTCAGTGAACTCCCCATATCCGGTCACGGAAGAAACATCGGTGGATGCGATTTCAAAGATCATATCAAAAAAACTCTCATATCCTTTTTCAAACTCTTCCACCGTCAGTTCATTTGCGCATCTGCCCTTGGGACTCATCTCTATACGATCGCCCGTAAGGTTTCTGATAAAAATATCTCTGTTCATGATTTGTATCCTTTCGTAATTGGTGTTTTCTTCTGTTTCATTTTGTATCAGCGCCTTTACAAA
>JAFYZH010000041.1 GCA_017548765.1 Lachnospiraceae bacterium
CAACCCCCGCAAAGTGGCCATTCCAGCGAACAAAATGCTTGTTTTTCCTGCTTTTGTTCGCTTTTATCGCAGCTCAATCCCCGCAAAGTGGCCATTCCAGCGAATAAAATGCTTGTTTTGCTTGCTTTTGTTCGCTTTTATCGCCTCGCAAGCCCCGCAAAACGGGCTTATCGGCGAACAAAATGCTTGTTTTACTTGCTTTTGTTCGCTTTTATCGCAGCACAACCCCCGCAAAACGGCCATCCCGGCGAACAAAACGCTTGTTTTGCTTGCTTTTGTTCGCTTTTATCGCAGCTCAATCCCCGCAAAGTGGCCATTCCGGCGAACAAAATGCTTGTTTTGCTTGCTTTTGTTCGCTTTTATCGCCTCGCAAGCCCCGCAAAACGGCCATCCCAGCGAACAAAATGCTTGTTTTTCCTGCTTTTGTTCGCTTTTATCGCAGCTCAACCCCCGAAAAGTGGCCATTTCTGCGAACAAACCGCTTGTTTTTCCTGCTTTTGTTCGCTTTTATCACCTCGCAAGCCGAAAACCAGGACGAATGGCGAACAAAAAGGACGGAAAGGCTAACTAAACGCTGATTTTGTCTGCTTTAGTTAGCCTTTCTCAAATTTATTTACTCTGCTCAGATACCTTCAACGCCGTCGCACTTCGAGATGGTGTCGATGGTGCCGTCTTCATTGTATTTGAACTCTGCTACGCACACACTGCGGTGGAACAGGCTTCCGCCGGGCAGTTCGTCGGTGTGGTAGAACAGGTAGGAGTGACCCTTGTAGTCACAGAGGCCGGGATGGTTCGTGAAGCACGGACCTTCCTCCATCAGCACGCCGCGGTATACCCAGGGACCGGTCGCGGACTCGGAGGTCGAGTATGCAAAATGCTCGTTGCGGCGCTCGCCCTCTGCAAACGCTGCATAGACCATGTAGTACAGGCCGTTCCGCTTGTAGAACCACGGGCCCTCGCCATAGGTGGTACCGGTCATGTGGCTGCCCTTACCGAAGGACTCCACGGTCATCGGAACCTTCACGATGCCGACGCTCTGATCGTAGGAGATCATGTCCTCGTTCAGCAGAACATAACGCAGTTCAGGATTTCCGAAGTACAGGTACGCCTGGCCGTCGTCGTCGATAAATACGGTCGGGTCGATATCGTTCCAGTCGCCTTCATCCACGAGCGGGTAGCCCAGATCCTTAAACGGTCCTGTCGGGCTGTCGGACACGCCGACTGCGATCGCCATGCCGCTCTCCTTCTTATGTACCGGGCAGTACAGATAGTACTTGCCGTTGCGGGCAATGCACTGCGGCGCCCACGCGCGGTCGTCCGCCCACTCGATGTCGTCGAGCGAGAAGACCTTGCCGTGGTCGGTCCAGTTCACCATGTCCTTCGTGGAATAGCAACGCCAGTCGAACATTGTGTAGAAATCATTGATCAGCTGATCTTCATCGTGTGTGGTGTAGAGATACAGCGTATCGCCGTCAACCATAGGTGCCGGATCGGCTGTGTAAATGGATGTGATGATAGGGTTCTTCCCTTTGCTCATAATAGTTTTCCTCCCGTTTAAATGCATTAAATTACCACTGGAATTCGGTTCTTTCCAGGAACATCTGCGCCAGGTCTACCCAGGTCGCGATGTCTTTGAACATCGACGCGTCGACACGCGGATATTTCGGCTGCGGCTTGCTGTCGTCAAACTGCGCCTTCAGCTCCTCGATGCGGCGGTCGCTCACATTGATCGAGCGTCCCTCTTTCACCGCGGCTACCGCCAGGTTCACCTGCTCGAAGGTGTAGGGCTCGCCGTGATTTCCGTCGAAGAAATCCTGCGTCGCCAGGCACATGCCGTGGTTACCGTGCGAGAAAATGTGCTCCTCACAGGGGATCTTCGCAGCACGCAGTGCGTCGGCAAACAGCGTCGTATTCTGCACCGGCACCAGACCGTCGTTACGCGTGGTCCAAATGAAGACCGGCGGCGTATTTTCATTGACCGAGCACTCCGCAGAAAAATATGCGACCTCTTCGTCCGTCGGCTCCGGACCCAACAGGCAGAGTTTGGAGAACGGCTCCGTGAACTCGCCGCAGGTGGTGACCGGATAGCTCAGGATGACCTTATCCGGGCGCGCCGAATAGTCCTTATATTTCGGGTTCGTCTCGACCGCGTCGGCGTGGTGGTTCGCCAGCGTTGCGCACACGTGACCGCCGGCGGAGAAACCGCAGATGTAAACATGCTCTGCCTTCTTCTGCTCGCGGATCACGCGGACCGCACGGGCAATGTCGTACAGGGGCTGTTTTTTCAGCGGGAACGCCGTCGTGATGTCGGTCGTGTAGGTCAGCACGAAGGTGTCGAAGCCACGGTTGTAGAATTCCTTCGCAACGACCTCGCCTTCCTGCGGAACGACCATGCAATACGCGCCGCCCGGCACGACCAGAATGCAGTCGCGACCACTGTCCTCATGGGAATACTCCCGGATGTTCGGCACGAAGCCGTAAGCTGCGGGGTAGGTGTACTCACCCGCTTCCCAGATGTCGATTCTTTTTGTGTTCATTTTACCCTCCAATTAGATATTCTGTTACGTAGTCCGGCCCGTTTTCAGGGTGCGCAGATACGTTTTCTGTTCGTCTGTGATGCGGTAACTTTCGACCGCCTTTTGTATAGTCTTGTTGTGCGTCCAGGGGCTCAGCCGCCGCTGCTCGATGTACGGCAGGACCGCGTCGTACTGTTTCGCGAGCGCTGTCGCGAAATACCACGCGATCATCATGTTCACGTAGTACCGGTCCGAGACCACGCCCGCCACCATCTCGGGATACTGCGGGTCGAAATCTTCATCCAGGTAATGCTCCATGAGCATCCCGATGCCAAATCGCACGGTAAATGTGTGCTCCGAGGCGATCCATTTGCGGATCTCGCCCAGAAGCTCCTGCTTATGCTTGCGGAAGATCTTCGGCGACATCTGGTCGCAGGTCGCCCAATTATCCACGTAGGGCAGGAAGGCCTGCAGACGCGCCAGGCAGGCATCATAGTCCTTCATTCCTGAGATTATGAACGCGTGCAGCTGGTTTTCATCAAAGTAGCGGTGCGGCAGGGTGTCCAAAAAGAGGCCAATGTCCTCCTGCTTCCCGAGCCGTTTCGCCAGATCGCGCAGCGCCGGCGTGCGAACACCGATGATCTCCTCCGCCGGCTTCGCTTCCTGCGACTCCGTCGGGATCAGGTTCTTCTGAAACGAAGCATACTTCTCGTCCCGAAGCGCAAACAGTTCATTTTGTATGTCGTCTATGGTCATGGCTGACCTCCTTACATTGACCGAGAAGGTCGTTACCGCAGGATCTCGTCGATCGTCGAAACGGTGCTGAAGACGCCCTTATGCCGGCCAATGATCTCCTTCATCTTCTGCAGTTCAAAGTAGCTCACATAGCAGATCAGCATCTTGTTTTCGCCCGCGATCGCGCCCTGCGAGTTCATGATGGTGCAGGTTTTGTTGAGTTCTTTTTTGATCGCGACGATCAGCGGCTCGGCATCCTTCGTGATGATCGTGACCTGTTTGATCGCCTCGAAATGGTTCGTAAACTGGTTGATGATGGACGTCGCCACCACGTACACGAGCAGGCTCATCAGCGCTGCGTTGCGGTTGATCAGGATGAAGACCGCCAGGTAGACGCAGGCATTGAACACGATCAGGATGTAGGTCATACTGAAGTTTCGGCCCGTCCGGTCGTACAGTTTCTTCGTGATGATGTTGGCGAAGATCTCGGAGCCGTCGATACAGCCGCCGTTTCGCAGGATCAGCGCCAGGCCCGCGCCCAGGATCGCGCCGCCGAAAACGACCGCCAGGAAGTGCTCCGTGTTCAGCTCGAACGGGATCTTCTCGAAGACTTCCAGGCCGACCGTATAGCAGATCGCGCCGAGTGCCGCCTTCAGGCCGAAGGTGCGGCCCAGCATCACCGTGCCGGCGATCAAAAACGGGATGAACACGATGGCCACGGTGAGCGACAGGTTAAAGCCGGTCAGCTTATTGATAATGATGGAAATGCCCGCCGTGCCGTAGTCGATGGCGTCGTTCGGGATCAGAATGCAGACAACCGAAAAACTCGCCATCAGCGCGCCGATCGCGATCAAAAGTCCGGAAAATACCGCTCCCAACTTCTTATTCATGCCAACTCCTCAGGTTTCGTTTCTATCTTAAGATCAGATCAGTTTCAGGATCTCGTCGCGGACTTCGTCCATGCGTGCATCCACCAGGCCGAAATCCATCTGCTTATAACTCCAGGCCGCGCGGCCGATGCCGTGGCGGTCCATGCATTCGATAAATGTCTTATACCATGCGAGCGCGTCCTTCGGGTCCGCGCGATCGATCACGCCGAACTCACCGCAGTACAGAGCGACGTCCCGCTCCGATGCCACGCGCACCGCCTCCTCGAGCATGCGCTCGAAATACTCAACGCCCAGGATCTGATCCTCGCCGAAGCCCTTAAACGCCGCGAGTTCCAGGTTCTTAAACGCTTCCACGTTCTCGCTGCTGAGCTTCTGGTACTGCGCGTACGTCGTTGCGAACGGCATGCGGAAACTCGTGTCCATGCCGTCGACCCACGGCGCGCCCTGATGCGTGAAGATCAGTGGCTCGTAGCAGTGGAAGGTGTAAACGACCTTATCGTCCACCGGCGCCGCCAGATCGACCAGCGCCTCGATGCTGTTGTTGTAGTATCCGCCGATGATGATGCGGATGTCGGGCGCGATCTTCCGGATGCGGCCAATGCATGTCGTCGACACGCGGTTCCAGGTGTCGCTGTAATCCTTCGACGTAACCTCGTTTAAAAGCTCAAATACGACATTTTCCACGTCCGAGCCATATCTCTTCGCAAACTCCTCCCAAAGGCGGTAGAAACGCTCCTGGTAGGCTTCATTGTCAAAGAAACCGCTCTCCCCATATCCCAGGTCGAAGCTGTAGCCGAAAGTCTTATGCAGATCGAGAATCATGTGCAGGCCGTTCTTCTTCGCCCACTCGATCGCTTTGCTGATGTAGCCGAAGCCCTCCTCGATATATTTTCCGTCCGCATCCTCGACCAGTTCGTAGTCGACGGGCACACGGACATGGTCCATGCCCCAGGACCGGATCGTCGCGAAGTCCGCCTCCGTGATAAAGGTGTCGTAACGCTTTTTCGTATGATCACACTGGGACAGCCAGCCGCCCAGATTCACTCCATGTAAATAACCCTCCAAAACTCGTGCCATTCTGATTTCTCCTTTCGTGTCATTAACGCACATTGAGCAAAGCTCCAGTCCTTCTATTATACCCGATTTCGGCCGAAAAATCAACGAGAGCCTATGCGCCGAAACGCAAAAAGCCCTGCGGCCGATCCGGCCGCAGGGCTTCCTGCTATATCTCGTTTATTATTTTTCAACGGGTGCATCGTAACCGTGGAATACGATCTGCGCGAAATTATAAAATCCCAGATTCCAGATACCGAAATCGTGATCACCCGGTCTCTCATGCCACAGGACATTCTCGCCGTCCACGAAGCTGTCACTGTTCTTCGCCAGGTTCTTCGCTGCAGCCGATGCAAACCAGTATACAGGATCCTCGGTACCGCATATATTGTAGAAAAAGTCGACCTTATACCCGGACTCGCCGACGACCTTTGCGATCTTCGAAGCGTCATAGACGTTCCCTCCTGCGGAAAATGCACCGAACCAACTCATGATATCGAGGCACTCGCACAGGCCGATATTGATGGTCTGCATGCCGCCCATGGACAGGCCGGCCATGGCTCTGTGTTCACGTGCCGCAGTCAGATCGTAACCATTCTCATCATAATCCGCATAGGTGGAATAATGGCTGTCGATATACGGGATCAGGTCGTTACGAAGCTCATACGCATACTTGTTGTAGCGATCGTTGGCAAGGGCATTCGACAGCGCCGTAGCCCTTCCGTTCGGCGTTACGATGATAAACGGCTCGATATCGCCCTCGGCGATCAAATGATCCATGATATTCTTCGCCTGCGATAAGCTTTCCCCTTTTAACCAAGTATCCTGGTCTCCGTCGGTACCGTGCATCAGGTAGAGAACATTGTACTTTTTGGAAGGATCATATCCTGCCGGAAGGTATACATTTGCCTGCTTCTCAAGATCAGGGCCATCGCCAAGGTAGTCATGCGCCATGTAGGTGATCGACTCGACGGTGCCGCCGCCTTCATTCACCGGCTGCGTATATTTAGCAGGTAATTCCATCTCGATCTGCGCCTTCTCGGTTGCCGCGGTCGTAGGCGCGGGATCCTTCTTCGGACTGCAGCCAAACGACGCCAAAACCATCATCAATACTAAGAGCTTACTAACTGTTCGTTTCATACTAACCCTCCATTCTTTCGTTTTATTTTCCGCACATTGAGCAAAAAAACTACACTTCTTCCATTGTACACGATTACAGTTTAAAAATCAACGGGCGCCTACGACGCAAAAAAGCCCTGCGGCCGGTCCGGCCGCAGGGCTTCTTGCTATGTCTATGAAATTATTCTTCAACGGGTGCGTCGTAACCGTGGAATACGATCTGCGCGAAATTGTAGAACGCGATGTTCCAGATGTAGAAATCGTGTCCGCCCGGCATCTCCTGCCACAGGAAGTTCTCGCCATCCACGAAGAAGTCACTGATATCCGCCAGGTTCTTCGCTGCGGCCGATGCGCTCCAGTAGGCCGTCTTATCGTTGACACCGCACATGTTGTAGAAGAAGTCGACCTTATACTCGGACTCGCCGACGATCTTAGCGACCTTCGAAGAGTCATAGGAGGTCGGTGCCGCGGAAAATGCGCCAAACCAGCTCATGATATCGAGGCACTCGCACAGGCCGATGTTGATGGTCTGCATGCCGCCCATGGACAAACCTGCGATAGCTCTGTGCTCACGCGCCGCCGTCAGGTCGTATCCGTTCTCGTCGTAGTCTGCATACGTAGAATAATGGCTGTCGATGTAAGGGATCAGATCGTTCCGGAGTTCATAAGCGAACTTGTAGAAGCGGTCATTGCCCTCGGTATCCGAAAGGGCCAGAGCCTTTCCGTTCGGGGTTACGACGATAAACGGCTCGATATCGCCCTCAGCGATCAGGTTATCCATGATATTCTTCGCTTTCGACTGGCCGCCGCCGTTCAAGCCCCACTCGTCCTGGCTGCCTCCGATGCCGTGCATCAGGTAGAGAACGTTGTACTTTTTGGAAGGGTCATAACCTGCGGGCAGGTATACATATGCCTTCTTCTCATAATCGGGGCCGTCGCCGAGATAGTCGTGCGCCATGTAGCTGATCGCATCGACCGTTCCGCCGCCCTGCAAAAGCTTCGCGGAATATTTGCCGGGCAATTTCAGTTCGATCTTCGCCTTCACGGGTGCTGCGGTCGTGGGTGCGACTGTGGTCGGAGCCTCCGTCGTAGGTGCGGCTGTGGTTGCTTCCTCAGTCGAGGGTGCAGCCGTGGCCTCCTCGGTCGTGGACTCGGGCGCGGTCGTGGTCGCCTCCGTCATCTCAACGGATGCCTTTGTCTCGGTGTCTGTCTTATCGGACTTGCATCCGAATGAAGACAGGACCATCATTGTTGCAACGATAATACTAGCAATTCTTTTCATACTAAACCTCATATATTTTTACTGCTGCATTCGGTTAGCCGATCGTCTCTTCTATCCGAACTCAACCTATAATACCATGCTACGCCGACGCCGTCAATCCCTCTTTATCTCCATCTCGATGACATTTCGGCCCTCGTACTGAACGATCTCGCGGTCGCGGAAGCCGACCTTCTGATAGCAGCGGTGCGCGCGTACATTGTCCTCGTACACGCCGATCGTCACCACGTCGACGCCCAGCACCTCAAACGCATATTTCAGGCCGGTGCGGAGCATGCGCGCTCCGAAGCCCTTACCGCGGATGGTGTTATCGACGATGACCCAGCCGAAGCGGAGGACGCGGTTGTCGCCGTTGATGTAGCGCATGATGAAGTGGCCCACAACGCCGTCCTCATCGGTAAATGCAGTCCAGGGGTAGAAGTTATCCGGCTCGGCGCAGTCGCCGTTGTTTAGGCGGTATTTGTCGTCGATGATCTGCGCGGTGATCGGGAACTCGCCGAAGCGGTCGCCGCCCCACATCAGGAAGATATCTCGGTCCTGCACCCACTGTTCGATGTATTTCGCATCGCCGCTCTTATACGGGCGCAGCCGCAGCATCTCGCGGCGCTGCTTCTCTTTCACCTGGTCAATGTAGTAGTCCAGCAGGTCGTAGATCCAGTCTTTCAGGTTGGAAAAACGGAAGCCCGTCGACTCGGCGCGGTCCGTGTTGATGCTGTACGCGGGCTCGTCGTTATACGGCGCTTCGTCGCCGTCCGGAGCCAGGATCGCCTTCGCGCCGGTCTTCTGCTCCACGTAGTCCAGCATTTCCCGCACGGAAATGGTCCCATGCGCGCGGCCGTTCACGGCGCCGGTCAGGTCCTGCCCGGCCAGATGCGCGAGAAAAAGTCCCGCCTCGTCGGCGCGGATGAAGCCCATCTGCGCGTCCACGTTATCGATGAACATGGGGATGCCCCTCATGGCATGCTCCACGTAGAAAAGCACACGTTTAGTGTAGTCGTCCTCGCCGAGCACGAAGGGATAGCGGACCGCGATCCAGTTACGGTCGGGGTACTTCTGCCACAGGGCACACTCCGCCTGGCGTTTGATCTCGTCGTACGGGAAGGCTGCGCGGTCGCACCAGATGAGCTCTTTCGACACCGCGTCGAAATCCGACTCCACCGTATTTATGCGTTTGGGGTCATACACGGATGTGCTGGACATGTGGATATACCGATCGCAGTCCACCGCGTCCATCACGTACCGGATATCTTTGGAGCAGTAAGCGATCTTGTCGATCACGACGTCATAGTGCTTTCCGGTGAGTGCTTCGCGGACGCTGTTTTCATCGGCCCGCTGAAACACGATCCGCTGCACCCGGTCCCCGAACGGGTCCGGCGACGTCCCGCGCGTGGCGATGGTGACCTCATGTCCCTGCGCCAGCAATTCATTTACCATGGGGATCCCGAAAAACCGGGTCCC
>JAFYZH010000042.1 GCA_017548765.1 Lachnospiraceae bacterium
CCAGACCGTAGAGTATGACTACCCGAAATTCCATCTGTCCATGGACTGCTTCTGGGCAGAGGTAGTGTCAGGTCAGTTGGTACTGAAAGAGGCCGAAGCCGCCAGATGGCTCACGAAGGATGAACTGGATGAGGTGAACTGGCTGCCGGCGGATGAAGAATTGATTAAAAAAATTCGAGAAAAAGTGTAAGAAAAGACTTTAATTCAGGATGTATATATATGAGAGGTAACTACAAGGTCATTACCCTCTGTGGCAGTACGCGTTTTAAGGATGCGTTCCTGGAGGCGCAGAAGCGGCTGACGCTGGAGGGGAATATCGTCATCAGTGTCGGATTGTTCGGGCATTCCGGGGATTCGGAGGTCTGGGCAGAGGGCACGAAGGAAATGCTGGATGATATGCATAAGCGGAAGATCGACATGGCGGACGAGATCTTCGTGATCAATGTCGACGGGTATATCGGGGCCAGCACGCGGTCGGAGATCGAATATGCGAAGGCGACCGGGAAGACGGTGAGATATTTGGTGGATGAGAAGGACACGATATAAATATCTGTTGAAAATGCGGGGTAACATATGAGTGGTAACATTATATGTGGTAATATTTTTGAAGAGATGCTAGGGAAAATCGCGGACACCATGGTGATGGCGTTGTGGACGTTTTTCCTCCTTTTTGTTCTCATCATTTGCCTTATCGTTATAAGAGTGCGTAGAGATAACGAACGCAATCGCCCCCCACAGGATATTGAGATTTTGTATCCTGATGGCTATAGGAAAGTGGGGGCGGATACCGAGGCGGCAGCGCCGCAGGGCGACGCAGCGGAAGATGCTCAGCCGGCTACAGAGCCAAAAGTAAACTTCTGGAAGAAGCATTATAAGCTCATCATTATAGTTTCTGCGGTCGCCCTGGTGGCGCTCACTGCAGGACTCATTCTGAGGCAAGCTCTGCGTACGGATAAACTTGTAGACATAAACCGGGCGAAAGTCGGTAATCGGGTCATGTTCGGTGGAGGGGTCAGCATGCATGAGTGGATCGTACTGGATAAAAAAGACGGTAAACTGTTGCTTCTGAAGAAGAACGTGCTGATCGCGCAAGCATATAACAACGAGATGACGGATACGACATGGAGTGAATGTAGCCTGCGAAAGTGGCTGAATAATGATTATATCGCCCAGAGTTTTTCTGACGAAGAAAAGAAGATGATACTGGACACCCCCGTGGTCAATGCAGACAACACGAGGGGGGAGAGCAGTACGCCGGGCGGTGACGACACCGTGGATAAAGTCTTCCTGCTTTCGATCGATGAAGCCGAACAGTATTTCAAAGACGATAAATCACGCGCGGCTACGCAGAGCTGGTGGCTGCGTTCGCCCGGAAACCACGAATACACGGCTGCCTTCGTGAGATATGATGGTTCTGTTAGGGTGAACGGGACTGCTGTCAGCGAGGGCCGGATATACATTCGCCCCGCGATGTGGATCGACCCTAAGGCGAAGTGAGAGTTGGAGCAGGATTATGGAGCGGATCTTAAGGCGCGCCGGCGTGTGGCTGGTGCTGATCGTCATGGCGGCGATGGCGTTTTGCGGATGCAAGGAAAGTGAATATGCCCGTGTTAAGGACACGGAATTTGAGAAGACGGGATATCTTATCGGAACGAAGCGGCCCGAGATCGCTTATGGCGATCGTAGAAAAACTTCGGAATACTACTATGTCGTGAAAAACAACTCGAAGAAAACGGTTGCGATCGTGGGTGTGGCAAAGGCATATGGAACGTCCGGCCAGCAAGTGTACGAAGGCACCGATGACATTGCGGTGCTGGGACCGGGCGAGACGAGCGTCTTGATGTATACTATGAATGGATTGGATAGAGCTGAGATCGATCATGTTGACTGCGAACTGCAGTATTATAAAACGGAGCTGACCCCGGTGTTAGGAGATATTCAGCAGGAGGTTATGCGATCCGAAGATAAACTGACGGTTTTAGTTACAAATAAGAGTGCAGTTGATGTACAATTGTTGAAAGGCACCGTGCTGTTTTTTGATTCTGAAAACAATGTGATCGGCTCAAAGATACAGCAGTTTAAAGAAAAAAAGTATTCTTATTTGGATGTGATGAAACCGGAGACATCCAGGGCGGTTATGTTTTTTCCCGAGAATTGGACCGAAGTTCTTGCGATTAAGGAGTTCCCGCGGTATGACCATGCGGAGGTTTATTTGACGTATTTGGATAATCCGCCTGAGAACGCTATTAAAAAATCGACTCCATTCATGGATTATACTGAGGATGTCCTTCAGGTAAAAGAGATCCACTGTAAGAACACGGAAGGATATCAGATCCACTGCCTCGCAGTCAAGAATATAAGCGATCAGACGATCGGTGTGCATGGCGTGATGAAAGCATATGATGCCGATGACAATCCATTGACCGCGCTCACATCGACTGCAGATGCATTGGCTCCGGGAGAGGAGACGATCCTGCCGTTTGAGTTTGATGTATTTGATCCGTTGAAACTGTGGAGCGATTATTACGGAGACTATGTCGCTACAGACGCCATCAAAAATGCGGATCATGTGTCCTATACGTTGACCTACGATCCGCACCCGGACAGAGCTGCAAGGAGTTATTCTTCCCATATTATCGATTATGATCTGGATGAACGTGTTTTCAAAGAGGTATTGGTTACCTATCATGGAGATGGTACAATATTTAGACCGAGAGTATATGGGGTTTTCTATGACTCGGAAGGGAATATCGTATTGGCCGGATATGCCAGAGACGACACGTTTAATGGAGGTCGAAGTGATGAGTTTGTGGTGAAGGATACGATGGAAAACGGCGATACCGTGATATATGGCTTTTCGACCTGGGAGAGGTGGTTTTGCGATAAAGAGACGGGAGACCGTAGACCTATGCCGGAGTATGAAAGAGCGGATTTATACATCATAGATAATTGATGCAGCGGGGCGACTCGTTTATCGAACTGTGATGGCTTTTTTAGATCCTTTTCCTCGTAAGAACTTGTTATATAACTGTAATAAAGGCGTAAGGCTTGAAAGGCCTTCGGACTCTGGACAAAATCGCTCCAAAGGACTATAATCTTAATATCTGCTTTCGGGGAAAAACCAGAAAGAATTAAAATATTTAGATCCGGAGGAGAAAAGGATGAAACGATCAATGAAACGAGTGTTGGCGATGATCTTTACGATCATCATGGTGTTGGGACTAGTCCCATTCAAGAGTGAGGAAGTTGAGGCGGGAAAAAAAGCATCATTTAAAAGCTCGATATTGTATATTGAAGAATTTAAAAATGAAAATGCATCGCTCACAACGGACATTAATAACTATACGAAGGCATCACTTGGAAAATCAGTAAAGTCTACGGTAAGTACTTATCGTGTAAGTAATAGTCCAAATGAGAAGTTTATAGATGTATGGAATAGAATGCCGGATGATCAGTTCATCGTTGTTATAAACACGCATGGATATCCTGATAAACTTCTACCGGATGGGCCGAAAACTATGCAGCAGGCTATTTATTGGATGCTTAATCCGCCCAACCCGTTGTTTGATGTGAAAGATATTAATAAATTGAAATATAAGAAAATATCATACATAGTTCTTCTTGGATGTAATACAGGACATGCATCTATGGCTACAAAGAACTTGGCCAGAGCATTTTCTGACCGGTTTAATACGACTGTAATTGCTCCAGATGGAACGGATTCTTTCTGGTCTGAAGGAGGCACTTATCATTACAAACCGATTAATGATGCTTTAGGGGAGTTTGCTTCTTACTCAGGCGGTCGCTCCACTGTTTACGGTTGGCTTGCTTACACCCCTGCAAATAGTTCAAATGGCTATACAAAGGCAGTATATCAGATTGCTAACGGCTGGATGTACATGTATACAGTTGATAAAAACATGGCATTCGAATTGAAGGGTAGGTATAACGATTCAGAGGGTACTTTATTTGAAATACTAGCTTCTTATAGTAGACATTACAGCAAGAAGATTCGATGATTATTTGAGCCGATGGCAGTAACCTATATATTTCAGTTTCTACCGGGCGAGGGTCCTCCCTCGCCCGGGTTTCTTTTTTCATTGTTCTGTTTCACTAGTTGTGGTATAATTCATACAGTACATTATCGGCACATTTAAGAACAGATCCGACGGGAAAGGGGCCAAATGGCGGCTTTAAGATTGCTTTCGGTTGGAAAGTTCGAAATAAACATATATGGAGGTATTCATATGGCATTTAAGAAATACGTTTACGATGGTTCGAAGAAGTTTAATATTGGCAAATGCTCGACGGACGAGACGAGCCTGTGCGTAGATCGGAAGGATGCGGAGGCGAAGCTGGCGAAGAATATCGAGGAGATCAATTTGCTGCAGGAGAAGCTCTACGCGGAGAAGAAGGAGGGCGTGATCTTCCTGTTCCAGGCGATGGATGCGGCGGGTAAGGATGGCACCATCCGTGCCGTACTCGCGGCGCTGTCGCCGCATGGCGTGCATGAGGTTGCGTTTAAGGCGCCGAGTTCAGATGAGCTGGCGCACGACTTCCTGTGGCGTGTGGCTTCGAAGACACCGGCGAAGGGCGAGATCGCGATCTTCAATCGTTCGCACTATGAGGACGTGCTGATCGGTAAGGTGCGCGAGCTCTATCGTACCCAGGCCAATGCACGCCGTATTGATCTTGATAAGGTAATCGAGAACCGTTACGAAGACATCCGGAATTTCGAGGAGTACCTGTACCACAACAATGTGCGCACGGTGAAGATCTTCCTGAACGTGTCGAAGGACGAGCAGGCGCGGCGGTTCCTGTCGCGTATCGAGGAGCCGGAGAAGAACTGGAAGTTCAGCGGCAGCGACTACGAGGAGCGGGCGTACTGGGATGCGTACCAGGAGGCGTTCGAGAGCGCGATCAATGCGACGTCGACGAAGCATTGCCCGTGGTATGTCGTGCCCGCGGATCACAAGTGGTACATGCGCTATGCGGTTTCCGAGATCATCCTGGCGACGCTGAAGGAGATGGACCCGCGCTTCCCGGAGGTGACGAAGGAGAGGCTCGCGACGTTCGCGAAGTATAAAGAGGACCTGCTGAAGGAGCTGCCCGCGGAGGAGAAAAAGCCCGCGAAGAGGGAGGCGAAGCCGAAGGGTGCGGCTGCGAAGAAGGCGGACGAGAAGAAGACCGCGAAGAAGCCTGCGAAGGCCGCTGAGAAGACCGCGAAGAAGCCTGCTGAGAAGGCGAAAACTGCAAAGGCTGCCCCGAAGGACGCAAAGAAACCCGTGAAAAAACCTGCGAAGAAACCCACTGAGAAGGCGAAAACGGAGAAATAATCCGGCAAACTCTCTTTTATCCCCTGGATTATGACTAAGACGGTACAAACTTCTTGATTTAGGCATGATCGTTTGTCATGGCTCTATTCAAAAAACACGGAAGTATGACTAAATCAAGCTCAAATAACTCATCTTAGTCATATATCAGCATATCGGGGGATAGTATCCATAGGCTGTATTATGACTAAACTGGTATATTTCCATGGGTTAGGCATACATCCGAGAATGACTTAAGCGTTCAAAGCCGAGATAAGTGACTAAACCATGAAATATATCTTGATTTAGGCATAAATGTGAGATAATTCTCTGCTCGGATAGTTGGAAAAGTATGACTAAATCGAGCTGCAAACTCTTGGTTAGGCATAAAATGCCGTGATTTCCTTCAAAACCTTCGGGAAATTTCAAAAAACCGCGCAACCACCACCCTAAAGAGGAAACCTATACTACCCGCGAAGGCCAGACCATAACCTTTAAGTATGAATTCGAGAGCGTTCCCGGATGGAATGAGGATTAAGGAGTAAGTTATGAAAAAAAATAAGATCGTTTCGACCCTGATGGGG
>JAFYZH010000043.1 GCA_017548765.1 Lachnospiraceae bacterium
AACAACGAACGCATCCAGGCAAAAACAAAGTGGATGCCTCCTGTAAAGTACAGGAAGTCATCCACTTGATGAGCCTCGGTCATAAATCAATGTGTCCAGAAAACTGGGTACATATCACAAACCTTTGACCGGCCGTTTTATTATGTTTATCATTGTCTCCAGTCCAGATCCCCGGCGTCGATCCCGAGGATGATCGCCTCCGCAGTCGCGATATTCGTCGCCAGCGGAATGCAGGCGATATCGCAGTTCTTCACGACACGGGGGAAGAAATTCGAATGCGCCGAGTCATAGACCGCGGATTCGGGATCCGCCGCCTGATGAAAATAGATAACTGCATCCAGTTCATCGCGCTCGATCTGGCGAAGCAGTTGCTCTGCCCCTCCCAGAGGACCCGGCAGGTACTTCGACAGCGTCAGTCCCGTCGCCTCTTCGATCTTCGTACCTGTCGTCTGGGTCGCATACAGTTCATGTTTCCGCAGAAGCATCTTATAAGCAACACACAGGTTGATCATCAATTCTCTTTTCATCTGATCCGATACAAATGCTATTCTCATCTTCTTCACCCTCTTAACGGATGGTCAGCACCCCCATCGCATATACCGAATAGGGATTCAATATACGCAAACGGTAGCCCTGCCAGCCGATCTCATTTATGATCTTCCCGAGATCATCCAAATATGTGACATACTCTGTCGGTTCAAAATTGTAATAGTCCGAACATTCCACAAGTATCCGCTCGCCCTCTTCGGAAGCGGCCATCCTGCGACACTTGACCTGAATATGCGCTACCGAGTAAGACAGATCCTGCGATCCTGTCATGTATACAAAGGTTGCACTATCCTTTCCGTTTATATTCTCTTTGACCGCTGTGATAAATGTTTCTTCCGCACACAAGTCTTTCCAAAGTTTCTGCCCCATAAGACTGGACGAGCGAACATCGGAGAAAACAAACAAGGAATTCAAAAACATGCGCCGGGCCAGAGGAAGGTCATAGGCAAATGTAAAATCCGGATGATCGATCACGCGTGCCATAAGGGTCTTCGCCCACACCAGAGGAGGAAACGTATACAAAGCAGTCACGCGGATCTCACTCTCTCCCCGGGGCTTTCGTTTCTCGGAGTACCCCGTGAATATGGTAAAGAGATCCTTTAAGCCATCGATCGGGTCATCGGAAGAATAATCCCCGTCACGCAATATACCGGAAAAGGGCTTAATCGCCTCATATTCGCGGTTTCGCCTGTTTTCCGCATAAACACACGTTGAGAAGGAAAATGCGAAAATCAGCGCCATACACGCTATTCTACGTATGGTTTTCAGAACTCTCATATTCTCCTCCTTTCGTTTGTGTTCTATATGATCTAGTCTGTCACTTTGCAAAATCCCGGCCCAACATGGCAGCACCTATGATGCCCTGGTCCGGATCCAAAGCAGCCGGCAGGATAAAAGTCTCCATATGTTCCTGATCCGGCCGCGGCAGATACTTGCCGATCTTCTCTGCTGTTTTTACGCGGACCCTCTCCAAAAGTCCCAGCGTATCGCACACACCACCGCCCAGGATCACGACTTGCAGAGAAAGCAGCATCGTAAGGTTCGCGATCGCTTCCGCGATATAATGGCTCTCTAACTCGAGAGCGCCCTCCTGCATCCAGATCTCTGCCGGCGTCGAAACATTGTATCGTTTCAAAAGCGCAGGACCTGCAGCCATGCCTTCCAGGCAATCCTTATGAAACGGGCAATTTCCTTCAAACCGGTCACCGGCATATCTCGCAACACGCATGTGCCCGCCTTCGGAATGCATGGAACCATGATACGATCTGCCGTTCAGCCACAGACCGATGCCGATCCCGGTACCTACCGTGATATAAGCGGCATGGTCGATCCCTCTCGCATTGCCCAGAACGACCTCGCCATAGAGGGAGGCATTTACATCCGTATCCAGCAGAACCGGAACGCCGATGCCTTCCTGCAGCATCTTCAGAAGCGGGAAGCTTTGCCAGGCCAGTTTCGGCGTATTCAGGATGTTTCCGAACGTCGGCGAAGAAGCGTCAAGATCGATCGGTCCGAAGGCGCCCACGCCCAGCGACTGTACATTATGCTCGTTGAAATACGCTACGATCTGACTTAACGTCTCTTTCGGCTCTCGTGTCGGTATCGTCGCTTTATCCAGCACCGTACCCTTCAAATCGCACACGGCCATGACCATCTTCGTTCCGCCGCATTCCAATCCACCAAATCGTGATCCCATCATAGCAGTAAACCTCAACCGATCGGACGGAACATATAGGCTCCGATACCGACCGCGATCGTGATATTCAGAGAATCTACCTCATCGCTTTGAGGGATCAGAAGACTCTCCCCGTAGTTTTCATATTCCGGCGGCAAGCCCGTCGCCTCGTTGCCGAAAATAAGCGAAAACGGTTTCTCCGGCTTCTTCGTGACTTCCTGCACGGTGAGCTGCTTCTTACCCGTCAGCATGAAGGTATAGATCTCGTGCTCCGGGAAGTCCTTACGATATTCCTCAAACGTATCATAATTGCGGATACGCAGGGAAAACATGGCCCCCATAGAGGAACGGACGACCTTCGGATTATTCATATCCACTGCCGTTCCGATGATCGCGATATCGTGATAGCCGAAGGCCAGAGCGGTCCGAAGGATCGTGCCTGCATTGCCCATATTGGAAGGAGAAACCAGCACGATGTGCGGATCTTTCGCAGAAAGTTCCTGCGAATACTTCTCGAACACGCCCATGACGAAGACGTTCTCCTTATCGGATAAACGCTCGATCCGCTTCGCATCCTCCCAAACGGGGATCTTATGCTTATCGCAGACCGCTTTCAGTTTCTCCATCTCGGTAAATGTCGGGGAAACCAAAACGCCGAGCGCCTGCCCCGGACGTTTATTCAGCAGTTCAAAGGTCGGGAATGCTCCCGGCGCGTACGAATAATCGAAATTCTTTTTATATGCCTTTAATTCGGATCGGTCCATGATCTGTCCCTTCCTGTCTGTTTTATGTTCTATCCTGAAAATACATATCGATCGCCGGATCGAGCTTTCCTGCGCGGTCAATGATGACCCGGGCGCCGTGTTCTTTCAAAAACTTCGCCGTGCGAAAGCCCCAACTCACACTGATACAACCGATGCCTGCATTTTCCGCGGTCCGGATGTCCACATCGGAATCCCCGACGTAAAGCACGTCTTTCGGATCTTTTACGTCCAGGCGGCGCATCAATTCGTAGATGATCTCGGGTTCCGGCTTCTTCGTTGCGACTACCCCGTCGCCCAGCGCGGCATCGATCGTGTCGGAAAAGAACTTCTCCCGAAGCCCCTGTGTTGCCGCGTCGTACTTATTCGAGGCGATCGCCGTTTTATATCCTGCAGCCTTCAACCATCGCAGCGCACGGAGCACTCCGGGATAAGGTGCCGTCTTAATGTCCATGTGCTCACGATAATACGCCTTATTCTCATCGAGCACCATCTCAAACCAAGGATTGTTAATGCCTCCCGGCACGGCGCGCTCGATCAGTTTGCGTACCCCGTTTCCGACAAAACCTTTTACCGCACGCTCGGAATGTTGCGGCATACCATGGGCTGCCAGCACCGCATTCAAACTGTCTGTCAGATCGGAAAGCGTGTTCAACAACGTGCCATCCAGATCAAAAATAACCAATCTCGAGTTCATAATTCTCCTAAACGGTTTTTCCAAATAAAAAGGCAGGAGTTTTCGATCGAATTCCCCTGCCTGTACTATATCCGATAAGGATCATCAATCCTCTTTGATAAATGTCGGAGCGTTCGGCGCTGCCTTCGCCTTTACTACGTCGTGGTAGTAAGCATACGTCATCGGCTTACCCTGCTCGTCCATGATCTCACCGCCGATAACCTCGCCGATGAAGATGGTGTGTGTGTCGGTCTCGACCGTATTGATCACCTTACAGCTTACGAAACCAAGGCTGCTGTCGATGATCGGCATGCGGCTCTTCAGCGTATAAGGAACGCCATCGAACTTCTTCACACGCTTTGCGGAAGAATAACCCATCTTACCGATCAGATCCGGGCTCTGGTTCTCAGCCATAATATTCACCGCAAAGTGGTTACACTGCTTGATACAGGTATTGGTGAAGTTATTATGATGGATGCTGACTGCGATGGTCGCAGGTTCAGATGTGATCTGCATCGCGCTGTTTGCCACACATCCGGTGGGCTTACCACGATCCCAGGTCGTAACGATATATACACCATAACTTAACTTGGTAAATACTTTCGGATTATAATCCATGTTGCCGCCTCCTCTATTGATCCGTCTTCTTATTCTTCAAATTCTTTATCTCGTCCAAAGTCAGGAACTTATCGTTCAAGATCGCGAAGACCGCCGTGTGCATCAGTATGTACAAAAGCAATGTCTTCGGACGCATCTTCATGCGCTTCTTCCGAGCCTTTTCTTTCTGTTTGATCTTTTTCTTCTGCGCTTTCAACGCCTGCTTCTCGAGTTTATCCATGTTCTTACTCCGGTCGGTTGTGTTCGTTGAAATTATTCTGCAGGTAAATGAACGCGGTCAATGCGGCCAGGATCGGAAGTGTCCCCTTTAAATACTCTTTCTTCGCGTCCATCATGCCCTGAAGCTTTTTCATGCCCTGCTTATATGCGATATCGGGTGCATGTTTCTTCACTTGTTTTTTTATGAATGCCTTCATGCTCCCTCCGCGCGTTTCATCTCATGAATATCGGTCGAAAATTAAAAATCATCCAGAGAAAGGTTCTTACCCTTCAGTCCGATGAATGCGCCTTCATCCAGGCCGCCTTCAGCGTGGCCGATGAGCCATTTGTTCTTAGCGAACAGGAGGGCATCCTCGCCCTTCTTCTCAGGGATCACGGTGAGGTCGGTGTTGGTGTCCTTCGGAAGAACGACCGTTCCGCGGAAACCGTTGCCGTTAACTCCGCAAGGAGCATAGTGCAATGTGGTAGCAAATACTTCAACTACGGTTCCCTCAGGTACCAGGAATGCCTCAACCTTTGATGTATCATATGTGAAATCCTCGGCAACGTCTGCTTCCAGACCCAGCATAAGGATCATATCAGCACCAACTGCTACATTGATCTCGGAAGAACGATGATATTCGAGCGCGTTCAACATCTTATTATGTCCGTTGCAGTAGCCAACCTGGATCGGCAGACCGCCGTAGAACATTTCCTGCATCTTCTTAGCAAAAGGAGTAGCTTCCAGAGCCTCTACGCCGGGAACGTATACAACATCATCCGGGCAGGGCAGCTTCATCATCTCTTCTGAAAGCGCCTTAATATCATAGCCTTCTACAACCTTTCCGTACTTACGGAATGACGAATCAAATACACTTTTGATCATTTTACCCTCCATCGACGATTTTACGCGCAAATCGTCCTTCTAATAGTCTGTTTCCATTATAATGAAATGCCGAAACGATGTCAAGGAAATTTCGCGCAAAATAAGCGGAAATTTCCTTGATTTTCTATACTATTTTGTTAGTTTTTTACATTTGCGGTCACGTGTGTCTGATCCGCGTCACGCACCAGCAGACCGCGCTCACTCGTCAGCATGATCGCGTCGGAGATACGGCTCTCTACGCTCTCCCCCATGCGGATGTAACCGAAGTACTTTGCGACCGCTTTACTCAGGTCAGAGAGCGTCATATTGTACTGCGCACGAAGCAGTCCGTAGATCGCGTTGGAGATCTCCATCAGCGGGATCTCTTCGATGTCGCGACGGTCGTTCATACCCGAAGGATAACGATAGATCATCCAGTTTCCTGCCGGTTGCGACTTCCAGAGGAAGGTCTCGCCGGCTTCTTCCGTGAAGAGGTCTACCTTCACCCTGCCGCATGCATTTTCCAAAATATCATAGACCTTACTTCCCATCTTCGAGATGTGGAAGCAGGTGCAGATCCTCTTATAAAGCAACGATTTCGAGATCGGAGATTCGGCGGTCAATGTCTTCTCCATCAGCCGTACGATCAGGGGCAGTGCCTGCGGTTTATAAAAGTCTTCGCTCTCGTAAGAAGTAGCGAAACTTACGCAACGGTAAGGGATCTTAAACGGATCCTCTTCCGCCTCCAGACGCGGCATCTGCGCCAGCATCTCATCCGCCGTCAGCTTCTTAGTCTCTTCCGGTTCGTTTACGACGGTCTCTTCCGGCATCCGCATGCCTTCCAGGTATGCGAAAAGTTCGTTCTTCTGCTTCTCGGGATCATCCAGCCACTCCAGAACCCATGCATGGTACAATTTCCAGCCCAGGCTCTCCAGCATCGCAGGTTGTGCGATGTTTCGGTCATGCGCCGTCTGTCCGGCCTTATACATAGCTCCGTCGCACATGATACCGAGCATGTACTGCTCTTTATTCTCGGGATCGCAAACTGCGATATCCATCTTGTAATTCGATGCTCCGATACCGCAATGGACCTTATATCCGGCCTTCGTAAGGAAGGATGCGATCCACTGTTCGGTCTGGCTTCTGCGGACTTCTCTCTGGTAAATGTCGTAGTGACCGGTCGTCTTCTTGCTTCTTGCAAACTCCAGAAAGCCCTTCAGTCCCATCACGCCCTCCGCCTTCGTACGATCCAGGTCGATCTGCTCGGGCTTCAAAACGGAGAAAATGATCATCTCGGTACGGGAACGTGTGATCGCAACGTTTAAGCGGCGCCAGCCGCCATCTGCGTTCAGCGGACCGAAATTCATGGACACCTTACCCTCTTCATCGGGGCCATAGCCAACCGAGAACAGGATCACGTCACGCTCATCGCCCTGTACATTTTCCAGGTTCTTGATGAAGATCGGTTCAGGCAACATTGCAAGGCGTTCTTCGAGTTTTGCATCCTTCACGATGCGCTCTTCCAAAACATCCTGTACACAGTTCTGTTGAACGAGGGAAAACGTAACGACACCGATGCTTTCCTTCACCAGTTGATCGTCATTTACACGGCGGACGATCTCGTCGACCAAAGCATTTGCCTCGGCCACGTTACGTTTCGAGCCGCCACGTTCATATGTACCCTCCACCTGGACCAGGCTGACCTTAGAGACCATATTGCCCGGGGTCGGGAAGGTATAGAGTTTATCTTCGTAATACGTCCGGTTACTGAAAGCGATCAGACTCTCATGCTTCGAACGATAGTGCCACAGCAAATGACATTCCGGCATGGACAATGCGAGGCAGTCATCCAACAGGCTTTCCAGTGTGACTTCTTCGAACTCCTCTTCGTTCAGTTGCGTCTTAAAGAAACTGGTAGGTGGCAACTGCTTCGGATCACCTACGACAACGCACTCACGGCCGCGGGCGATGGCTCCGACCGCTTCACACGTCGGAAGCTGGGATGCCTCATCGAATACGACCAGATCGAACATCGGGTACGAAGGATCGATAAACTGAGCCACCGAGATCGGACTCATAAGCATACAAGGGCACATCTTATGCAGAAGGCCCGGGATCTTCTCGAACAGTTTGCGGATCGACAGGCGTTTTCCGCCGCTCTTGATCGCTTTCTTCAGGGTAGCGACCTCGGAAGATGCCGCAACGTCGCCGCCGGCATTCGGAAGATTTGAAGACAGGCGTGCCGCCATCTCCTGCATCAGCAGCGCATTCAGTTCCTCTTCGGTCTTCTTAAAGCTCTCGATCAGCGATTCAAACTGCGTCTTATGGAAACGCGAAAGCACGGGCGTACTTCCGATGATCTGCATGATGATGCGGTAAGTCAGGCGCTGATAGAACGCGCGCTGCAGATCCTGCGGAGGAACCGCACCGTCCAAAAGTGCCGAAACCTCATCACCGAGACCGATGGCGATCGCTTCGTCCTGCATGTTCAGGAAGTTCACCCAGTCACGTAGTTCCGAAATATGATTCCGCCAATGCAGACACTGGTTGCTCGCCGTCGTGAACCAGTCGGGCTCATTCCAGAAGGCTTCCATTCGGATCCCGTATGTCGAACGCAAAGTGTCTTCACATGCGGACAATTCTTTTTGAAGCGTCGTGAAGTTCTGAATATCATTTTCCTCTTCATGGCTCCAGTTCTCGCGGTCTTTCAGTATCTCACCGACACGCATACCGATCTCGCTTCTATCCTGCGAAGAGAAAACGAGTTTCGAGATGCAGCCGCGGATCCGCACAGAAGCTTCGAACTTCTGGGATAGGACTTCAAAGTCGGTATCGCAACCCTTCCAGTCCTGGCCGAGCATAGCGACCGCGTTCGGGTTCGCCATCTGGATGTATTCTTCAACATCGTGGTATTTTTTCAGGCTTGCAAACAGCTCCGGAATGGTCTCCTTCGTAAAGGATACGCCGCTCTCCGGCTTCACCATGCCATTGATCTCGCGGACCACGTCCTTCACCTTTCCTCCGCGGAACAGGAAGAAGGCCTTCTCCGCCTTATTGAGCCGCTCGAGCGCACCCTTGTAATCGTAGGTGAGCATCTCGGGCTGATAGGTCGTAAGCATCTGATTTCTCTGGGCCGTAAGTTCGCGCCCCTTCTCGATCAGTTCACGAACGACTGCGTCAGCATTGTCCACAGGGGATCCGCAAAGGATCTCGCCGGACAGGTACGGGGTCGTCAGGGTCAATGTGAGCAGTTCCGCCATCACGGGCACCGTGCTGTACTGGCCTGCATTTTGGAAATTCAGTTTTTGCGCATAGTAGCGATAGTATTCGCCGACAGGTGTTACCACATTCAGGAAGTTCTTCAGCGCCGTGGAGATATCATCCCTGAGCATCGCGTTGTATTCACGTGAAGAAAACAGGCGGAAGGGATTTTTAACCAGATCACCGCACTCAACTGCTGCACGCACGCAACCGCTTAGCACATCATTGTACTGAACGAAACGCTCCGGCGTAGTCTGCTCGATCAGTGAATCAGGTATATTCAAATCATACGACGGACCATTCGAATAATTCTCGTACAGACCGACCAGATCATACAGCGAATAACCGCAAGGACGCGTCTTATGAAGTTCATTCATGACTTCATTGAGTTCGTCTTTTTCCTGTTGCAGGAGCAGCACCTTCGCGTCATAGCCGCCTGCCGGAGCGATGCGCCCGAGTTCGAGCGTCCGCTGCAACTGTTCCAAAACGTCGCGCTTCCGCGCCTTATTGGAATGAAGTTCCAAGCAGAACGGCCCCAGGCCGATCTTCGTCAATCGTTTCTGTACGACGGACAATGCGGACATTTTATCCGCGACAAACAACACGCTTTTTCCTTGATACAGCGCGTTGGCGATGATATTCGTAATGGTTTGGGATTTACCGGTTCCGGGCGGTCCGTGTAAGACGAAACTGCTGCCCCGTGCAGCCGCAACAACTGCGGTAAGCTGGGAAGCATCCGCTGACAGCGGCAAGGCCAGGTTCTCATTGACCGCTGCAGAATCCAGTTCTTCGGGCTTCGGGAACAAATCCTCCGGCGCATAGGTGAGATATCCCTTTGCAAGACTTTCGACTGTCTTGTTTTTCATCAAGTCATCTTTACGATTCTTGAGGTCGTTCCACATGATGAAGCGGCCGAAAGAGAATATTCCCAGGAAGGCCATCGGCACGATCTCAAAACGAGGCATGCCTTCCACCAAAGCCGCGATATCTGCGAAAACCTTCGCCAGATCCACGCCTTGTTCGTCGTATGGCAGTTCCTCCAACCCGTCGACTTTCATTCCGTAATTCTGCCGCAACATCTCCAGCAGAGTTACATTCATCTGCGGATCTTCATCACGCAGTTTGATCGAATACATCTGCTCATGGATCTTACGCGTGATATCGATCGGGAATAAAACCAAGGGCGCCAAACGCTCTTTATCGGTCTTCTCATCCTCATACCAGCGCAGAAAACCAAGCGCCAGATACAAGGTATTCGCGCCATTCTCTTCCATGCTGTTCTTCGACTCACGATACAGCGCCAGAAGCATCTTCTTCTGCGCATCTTCCGTACAGCAGGTATACAGGCGGTTCGAGGCAAATGCCTTCTGCACCGTCTCCGCTTCCTGTGATTTCTCTGTATGATAATAAAATCCGGCCTCCGCCTGCAATCCGGCCAGGGACTTTTCGGGTGCCGGCTGCAACCGGTACTCCGTGCCGGAACTGAGTGCATTTTCCAGATCGATCAGTTCGCCCGTGGTAAAGATCTGTACAGCGCCCTTATTGCCCCGAAAGTTCAGAAAAACATTCCGCAACGACAGGTCCAGAAGATTGCGCTCCCAGATTTTAAGCCGAGTATCCATAGGCTATCACACCTCCTTACAAACTACCTGTATTTTATCACATCGCGCCTATTATTTGCAAGTTTTATCTGCCAGCTCATATCCTGCTCGGCGTGGTTTATATTTGTGGTGAAAGGGCATTACTCTCTTCGGCTTTTGTTCAATTGCATCCTCTACTATCATTATGCGAGAAAAAGATGCATTCTTCTCTCGCAGCTTTCCATGCCTGCATCTCCAGCTAACGCATAGCATGAAATAGATGCATCATATGATCCGGTAACCCTTGGTTACAGAGAGATGGTTACATCTCTCTTGATTACCCGATAGCACGATCTACAGAGGCGGTCAAGGGTGCGTAGCACCTCGGAGAGGTTCCCTTGACAGACTCTGGAGATCGTGCTCCCCTTATCCAGGCCCTACTCAACATATCCCATCCGCTCAAACCCCTTCAAACTTTCATCTCTCCCCCCCATATGACTGAGCAAGCTTCTTCGCCGCCCCGGTTTTCACAGACCGAACTCAAATTTGGCTACGATCGTAAGGCGAACATGTGATCGAGCTGTAGAAAAAAGCCGCCAATGAAGAGCCGGAGCCGGGTCAAAAACCGTGTCTCCGAGACCGGTTTTTGCGCAAGACGGAGTCGTTTTCTTCAGAAAACGGCGGAGTTCGAAGCGGTGCCCGAGATCCGGCTCTGAAGGGGCGGCAGTTTTTTCACAGCGCAGTGAACCGTTCGCCGTCGATCGTACCCAAAGAAAAAGACCCGGTCTGTGAAAACCGGGTCTCAAAATATATTCCTACGCTAAACTCAGCGTAAACAATCAAGCCTTATAAGCCGCATCCAGTGCCTGCTGTACATCTGCGAGAATATCGTCAACGTGCTCGATACCTACGGAAAAGCGGATCAGATCAGGCTGTACGCCTGCCTCGATGAGCTGCTGCTCAGTGAGCTGACGGTGTGTGTGACTTGCAGGATGCAGTACGCAGGAACGTACGTCCGCAACGTGTGTTACGATTGCGATCATCTTCAGGGAGTCCATAAACTTCACTGCTGTGTCTCTTCCGCCCTTCAGGCCGAATGCCAGAACACCACAGGTGCCCTTCGGACAATACTTCTCGGCGAGCGCATGATACTTGCTGGATGCAAGGCCGGGATAGCTTACCCATGCAACATGCTCATTGGCCTCCAGGAACTCAGCAACCTTCTGCGCATTGTAGCAGTGGCGCTCCATACGAAGTGCCAGAGTCTCCAGACCTACGTTTAACAGGAATGCAGACTGCGGGGACTGGATGGAACCGAGGTCACGCATGAGCTGCGCGGTCGCCTTTGTAATGTAGCCGAGCTTACCGAAACGCTCGGTGTAGATGATGCCGTGGTAGGACTCGTCCGGAGTCGTAAGACCCGGGAATTTGTCAGCATGTGCGTTCCAGTCGAAGTTACCGGAATCCACGATGCAGCCGCCGACTGCCATCGCATGGCCATCCATGTACTTTGTGGTCGAATGTACGACGATATCTGCGCCGAAATCGAACGGGCGGCAATTAACCGGTGTGGCAAATGTATTATCGATGATGAGCGGAACTCCATGGGAATGTGCAATACGCGCAAACTTCTCGATGTCCAGAACGATACAGGAAGGATTCGAGATCGTCTCACCGAATAAAGCCTTCGTGTTCGGCCGGAAAGCTTTTGCGATCTCCTCTTCGGAAGCATCGGGATCTACCAGAGTAACCTCGATACCCATCTTCTTCATGGTAACCGTAAAGAGGTTTGAAGTACCGCCGTAGATCGGTGCGGAACTTACGATGTGGTCGCCGGCACCTGCGATGTTGAACATCGCATAGAAATTCGCAGCCTGGCCGGAACCGGTCAGCATCGCTGCTACACCGCCCTCCAGCTCGCAGATCTTCTTAGCGACGGTATCGCAAGTCGGGTTCTGCAGTCTGGAATAGAAATAACCGGAAGCTTCCAGGTCGAAAAGCTTACCCATATCATCGCTGGAGTCGTACTTAAACGTCGTGCTCTGGATGATAGGCAGGATGCGGGGATCGCCATTCTGCGGCTCATATCCGCCCTGAACACAAATTGTTTCGATTTTAGCGTTCTTGTTCATTTTCATATTTCGGCACGGGATCGGGATCCCTGCCATTTCCTTTCGTTGATAATGCTCTATATACAAGTTCGAAATAGGTCTCGCGATCAAATTCCGGACTGTACGATCGAATTATAATACTCACTGAGATCCGGATGGTCATCGGGTTTCACATCGGAGAAGTAGAACTCGGAGTTAACATCCGAAGTAATAAGGTCCTGTGCGAAATCGAAGTATCCGGAGATTTTAGATACCGTGTCATACTTTGACATCTGCAACCAGCCGACCGAGGAAAATGTCAGTCGAACCTTATTTTCGACATCGCATTGACCGCGTAAACGCAATGCACCCTGGATCGTCGAAGTCTCAGGCGTCGAATTTTCATCGTCGAGGTCAACGCTACGATAGACCAAAACGCCATTCAGATTTCCTTCATCATCCATCTCATCCAAAACCAGCATCAGATACTGGTCGACCTTCTCAGATCGATGCAACTTCGCGTACCAGCGTCCCTGAAGCGTCATCCGATCGATCTGCGAAGTCGACGAGCGGGAAGCTAAAACAAAGTCTCCGTTCGCATCATCATATGTATAAGCGGATTCACCTGAAATGGATACCGTTGCACGCTCAAATACAAGCGTATACTTAAACGCAAGTTCCTGACGGTGACCTTCCTGAAGGATGCGGTAGTTCGTGATCTCGAGGTTCGCGATATTATCTTCGGTCAATGTCGCATCAGGCGCATAACCATAACGGAACTTCGTATCGATCAACATCCGGCGAAGTTTTTGCTCGGAGATCATATGGTTCGGATTGCGGTAACCCATTTCTACCGCAGGGCCATAAGACTCGACATTGTAGAAATACCAGCCGTCGCTGTAATTAAACCGCAGGGTCACTTCAGTATCGATGTAAAGCAGTTCGGTCTCGCCATGTGCCATCACCGTAACGATCGCCTGGTTATTCAAATGGTCGACCTTATCTTCGCCCACTTTCGACCAGGAAACCTGCTCGAGATTCTGGAAATTATACTCATGCTCCTGATACTCAACGCGTATCTTTTCGATAGCTTTTGAGATCATTTCGTCGGAGATCAGTGCAGTGATCTTCTGCACGGCTTCGATCTGCATTTTGCCGGATTGGATCCATCCTTTACCTGGCAGATAGCGATAGTTCCCGGAAACCTTCAGGGTGTGTACTAAGGAATTACGATCCATCACGATCTGCATGGAAATACCGGACTGATTCTCAGAGAGTTTCTCCCATGTGTCGACGTCGGACACGACCGCGCCCTTTGTGGAGATCGTATAATTGATCCCGCCGATCGAATACGTGAGTCCTTCCAGGTCGGTCAGAAACCGATCCAGATCCACACCGGCCATCGGATAGTCATTCCATTTCTCGGATTCAAGCGGTTCGAGGGACTGAACCTTCCAGCCTCTATCATAAGTCAGGCTCAATGTGTAAGAACGGGAATAGTAAATATCATCGGCTACAAAAGCCAAGTCGACACGCATGGTGTCTTTATTCTTCTTTGTGTCCGAAACACGGTCGCTGATCTCGAAAACGGCGAACTTCGTCACGTTTGCGAATTCCTCGTCACGAAGGTAGGAAAGCACCAATGCACTGATCTCATCCTCCGTCGGAAAGATGACTTTCGGGGAAGAACAGGCATGCAAAGAAACGATCATGCATAATACCATACACATAATCGGTAACAGCGGACGTATTAATACTCCCGTTTGATGCCTCCTCTGTTCCATTCAATATCCCCTTACATTACACATCCACGCCGACTCCCGGGCCGAAACGAAACATGCCCTCCTACAGACACGCGATCGCTTCGATCTCGCAAAGTACGTTCTTCGGTAAAGTTTTTACCGCAACGCAGGAACGCGCAGGTTTAGAAACGAAGTACTTTGCATAGACAGCGTTAAAGCTGGCAAAATCTGCCATATCGGCTAAAAAGCATGTGGTCTTTATCACATGTTCCATGTCGGTTCCGGCTGCTGCCAGGATGGCAGCCACATTCTTACATGCCTGCTCGGCCTGTTCTTCAATAGTAACAGCCGTTACGTCGCCGACAGCAGGATCGATCGGGATCTGTCCCGATGTAAATACCAGATCGCCGTTCACGATCGCCTGTGAATAAGGTCCGATCGCTCCGGGTGCATCTTTCGTAGATATGATCTTCATAATTTATGCCTTTCTCACGAGAATTGTGCGAAAAATTGCAACAATTTGACGTGTTTGCAACGGTGAAATGACAATTGTATGTAAGCAACTGTCTCTTCTTCTATAATTGTATCAAAAATTTTATACGTCTGCAAGAGTTACGGCAAACGTTTTTCTAAAATATCCATTAAAAGTTTAGGTCTGCGCGCCGCAAAATCACGGATCTGCGCGACATTTTCCTCGAGGTTCACAGGGCTGCACCAAATACGTTCCTGTTCGAACCAGTTGTCGGTCTTCATCGTATCCAGATGCTCGTAATAATACTTCATTTCATTCGTGCGTTCCGCCATGATCTGGTTCAGGAATTTATTGATCGTTTCCTCGGAAAATGCAGTATCCAGAAGTGACTTTACTTTATCTTTGAAATATTTTTTGCAATCTTCGCGCTTCATCAAAGATGCAAACAAAGGAGCGCTACGTTCGTCGTTATTTGCAAGCATATGCTTCAGCATGTCGTAATCGGGCTGAACTTCACGCTGTCCGTAGAGCGAATAGGAATAGTCCATATCATGCGGCAGATAACGCCAACGTCCGTCGTAAACGCCCTCGCCATACTCTTCGCCGGATGCAGCGAAATAACGGTATGCCTTATAGTTGTTATTCGGCCAGTCCTTATTGCTGACGATAACATTGACCGCGAAATAATCCAAATAGTTTTCGACGTCGATCAACTTGCGAAGTTCATTATATTTGACATCATCCGTCAGATCTGCCTTCGCATAGGTATTATACATCTCGTTATAAGTAGCGGCTGCTGCGTTCTTCTCCGCGTCGTCGTCATCTTCCTTCTTCGACTGGTCGGATCCTTCGACCACGATAAACTCACCGCGGCCGCCTTCCTTCTTCCCGTACTTTTCCTTGAAATAGTCATCACAGTAAGATTCATGGAGCCAGAAATAGCCATAATACTTTCCGTTCAGATAGCACACAGCAGGAAGGACCATCTCGTAATCCGAGAAACCGGCCTCTTTGCAGAGCAGCTGGTTGAGCTCATCACGCAGAAATGCAAACTGGAAATCATTACCGCCGTTACGGATAACGAGCTTGTCATAAACGCTCATCACTCCGCTTCCATCCGCCTTCGGGGTCTGGAAGATATCCGTCACAAAATCGGGATGCTCGACATCATAGGACTTTCTGGAGAAGATCTTCATGGATTTGATCTTATAACGACGGGAATATGCGCCGTAAACACGTACACCGCCATCCTGGTCGATGATCTGGTTGCCGTTCGCATCCCACATCTTGATCGAAACCGCACGCTCCCAGTCACGACCGCGGTTTTCCGCGTTCTTATCGGTAAATATACCTCGTGCGGAACCCGTAAGGCCTGCCGGATCGCCTACGATACTGATCACGATGTCCGTGAAACGCTTATCCATTCCGGGGCCTACAAAGTAGACTTCCGTAGTGATATCGGAAACGTTTTCATTCGCCCCAAAGCAGCGGGCACGGATGATCGTCGCCTTCGGATTATGATCGGTCGATGCGGCCACATTTATAGGTCCCTTATAAAGTTCGGACCGCTCGGACGGCTCGCTGCCATCGAGGGTGTAATGGATATCCGCTCCCGGTGTACCACTCAGTTCAACCTGGAAAGCCTCGTTGTAGAAACCGGACTTAACGGAAAATGTCGGTTCCTCCACGACCAGCGGACGCGGATCGGCAGGGGTCGTATCCTCTTCTGTTGTCGGTTCTTTCGTCTTCTCCTGCGTCGGCTCAACAGTCGCATCAGCACTCGTTACTTCCGGTGCTGCTGAAGGATCCGGCGCTGCCTTCGTATCTTCCGCGGTTGTCGCCGCCGTCGTATCAGCGGGAGCGCTCGTGTCTTTCGGATCCTCGTTCTTACAAGCTGCGATACCGAAAACCAGGATCAATATCAGCAAATAGTATTTCCATGAGTTATGGTGTTTCATGAAGTCTCCTTCTCTCATTGCCCTTAATCATTTGATAAAAAGTGGAACAGTAAATCTACCATTCCACTTTCCATCATCGCAAATATAGATCTATATCATTGATATCAGTTCTTTGCCTTTGCCTCGTAAGCTTCAACGTCCTTGATGGAGAAGCTCATGCGGCCCATCTTATCCTTACCGAGGCAAACGACCTTAACGATGTCGCCGAGGGTAAGAACCTCTTCAACGGTGCGGATACGCTCCTTAGCGATACGGGAAATGTGAACCATTCCCTCCTTACCGGGAGCGAACTCGATGAATGCACCGAATTCCTTGATGCTAACGACCTTACCTGTGAAGAACATACCTTCTTCGGGCTCGGTAACGATCGTCTGGATGTACTCGATCGCCTTATTGATGCCTTCCGGCTCAGTTCCGCAGATGGATACAACACCCTCTTCGGAGATATCGATCTTAACGCCGGTCTCATCCACGATACGGTTGATGACCTTACCCTGCTTACCGATAACATCACCGATCTTATCCGGATCGATCTGGATCGAAGTAATGCGAGGTGCGTACTTACCGAGTTCTTTACGAGGCTCAGCGATGCAAGGGTTCATGATCTCGTCCAGGATGTAGTAACGGGCAGCCTTTGTCTTAGCAAATGCTTCCTCGATGATCGGACGGGTCAGACCGTGGATCTTGATATCCATCTGGATCGCTGTGATACCATCCTTGGTACCAGCAACCTTGAAGTCCATGTCGCCGAAGAAATCTTCGAGACCCTGGATATCGGTCAGAACAATGTAATCATCATCGGTGTCACCGGTAACGAGACCACAGGAGATACCTGCAACGGGCTTCTTGATCGGAACACCGGCAGCCATCAGAGAGAGGCTGGATGCGCAGACAGATGCCTGAGAAGTAGAACCATTGGATTCGAAGGTCTCGGAAACCAGACGGATCGCATAAGGGAACTCTTCCTCGGAAGGAATAACCGGAAGAAGTGCTCTCTCAGCCAATGCGCCGTGACCGATCTCACGACGTCCCGGTCCACGGCTGGGCTTTGTCTCACCTACCGAATAGGACGGGAAATTATAGTGGTGCATGTAACGCTTGGATACTTCGTTGTCATCCAGGCCGTCCAGACGCTGTGCATCGGAAAGCGGTGCAAGGGTCGTAACGTTGCAGATCTGTGTCTGTCCACGGGTGAACATAGCGGAACCATGTACTCTCGGAACGATATCGATCTCTGCAGCCAGAGGACGGATCTGAGTGATAGCACGACCGTCAGGACGCTTGTGATCCTTCAGGATCATCTTACGTACGGTCTTCTTCTCGAACTTGTATACAGCCTCGCCGATCAGCGGAACCCACTCGGGATGTGTCTCGGCATAACGCTCTGCAAGCTTCTCTTCTACTTCTTTGATATTTGCTTCACGAGTCTGCTTGTCATCGGTGAAAACAGCGGTCTCCATTGCCTCGGGGGTAATGAACGCTACCATATCCTCCCACATATCAGCGGGAGTATCGATGCTCTCGTAAGCATGCTTCGGCTTACCGCACTCATCCACGATGTTCTGGATGAAAGCGATGACATTCTGGTTGAGGTCGTGTGCTGCATAGATCGCCTTAACCATAACGTCTTCCGGAACTTCCTTAGCGCCGGCCTCGATCATGATGACCTTCTCCTTTGTGGAAGCTACGGTAAGAGCCAGATCGGATACCTTCTTCTGCTCAGCGGTCGGGTTGAAGATCAGCTCGCCGTTGATGAGACCCATATGGGTCGCAGAGATCGGGCCGTCAAACGGGATATCCGAAATGCTGGTAGCGATGGAAGCGCCGATCATGGCGGTCAGCTCAGGGCTGCAAGCGGGATCTACGCTCATAACAAGGCAGTTCAGGGTTACGTCGTTGCGGTAATCCTTAGGGAACAGCGGACGCATAGGACGGTCGATAACACGGGATGTAAGGATCGCATTCTCCGATGCGCGGCCCTCACGACGGTTGAAACCGCCCGGGATCTTTCCGACTGCGTACATCTTCTCCTCGTACTCTACGGACAGAGGGAAGAAATCGATACCGTCACGCGGCTTGTCAGAAGCGGTTGCGGTACACAGAAGAACGGTCTCACCGTAGTGGATGAAAGCCGCTCCGTTTGCCTGGGCAGCGACTCTTCCGATATCTACGCGAAGTTCACGTCCTGCCAGGTCCATGGTAAATGACTTGTACATGTTGTCTCCTTTTCCGGCGCCGCCTCGTCCGAAACTACTGAAAAA
>JAFYZH010000044.1 GCA_017548765.1 Lachnospiraceae bacterium
AATGAGATCATTTTCAATAGCTCTTAATGATGCTTTAAAAAATGATTGGGACTATACCAAAGGATGGATTAAAGATGAAGCATTTCCATATGTTCGTGAGTTTGCTATGGATTTTATAGGGGAGTTTCTTCCTGCAGGAGTTGGAGGCGTAGCTTCTCTTGGAAAATATGAGGCTGAAAGATTGTATGCTTATTTTACTAAGGATTATGAGGCATATAAGACTGGAGAGCAAGATCAAAGCACCTGGTTGAGAGACAATGTAATGATGAATGGAAAAGCTGAACTCGCCCCAGTTCAGACGGTGCTTCGTTTTCTGGTCAAGGATTTAAATGATGTGAGTTGTCAAGATGGACTTGTAATTCAAACAACCCCAGGCCTGTATGTGTATAAGTATGAGTGGATAAAAACTGGGGACTCTGAGGATGAGGGCTACTGGGACGAATCTTGCCTCGGAGCATATGATTTAGCTGATCCTAAGATTAAGACTATTGCGAAGGTTGTCTTGGAAAAGGGTGGAGATTTTAAACTGTTGTATGGGAAGTATTCTTGTAATTTTGGTGTTCACCTTACATTAGATGTAACAGCTAAGAGAATTGGAAGAGTTCCGGACACGGTATACAGTTATTCGTGGAAAGGTGACAAGATTACTATAAGACCAGGGACTGTTGGTACGCTCATTGATGGACAGTCTGAATTTGACGATCTCATCAAAGTAGATGATCCGGAAAAAATGCTGGCGATATTGAATAATACAGATATTTCTTGGGCTCAGGCTTTGGATGAACTGAGGGAGTTTGACTATTCTGCTTATTATTTGGGAGAAGGTATAGAAACGTTGGATCCTACCGATTACATAAAGGAATACAAACTTATGCCTCCAGAGTCAGGAGTGTAATATTTCATCCGATAGGAGTCCCGTATCAAGCGCATAATATAAAAACTGCATTTGGTACATGAAAATAGTAACAATTTATAAAAGGAACGCCTAGTTGGCGTCCCTTTTATTATACGCAAATACATATTAAATTGAGTGAACAATATGGCTGCGACCAGACTGATCGCCATGCATCAGAACAAAGGGAAATCTATTCAGCAGGGCCTAGAGGGAAGGCCAGATTAAGCTTAAAATGGTGAGGAGTTGAAAGAGAGAATCATTTCTCCCCCTCCTTACTCTTATATGTTATAATCATGCTATCTCGTATCGTGCTCAGAGATCGTTGGTCGCCGAGATAGGGAAGTGCTGGTTTGATGCATTTTTCCGACAGCACAACCATCTAAAATATGCATTTTTTCGTGAAAGCAACCGCCTAAAATATGCATTTTTCGAAAGATGCAGTATCCTAAATGATGCATTTTCCGAAAAAGACAACATCCGATTTGATGCAAAGATAGAAGTGGATTAAGATAAAACCTGGTAAAATCAAGAAGAAAATGAACTGTCTGGTGGCGAAATATTCCTAAGAAGCTAGATTTGAGTAGCTTTAGGCATAACATTTGCAACGGTGCCGAGACTGAACTCGAGGCAGTTATGCCTAACAAGCTAGATTTGGGTAGCTTTAGGCATAATCATCGCCAGTGCACCGTGCCCTGGCCAGAGAAAAATATGCCTAACAAGCTAGATTTGGGTAGTTTTAGGCACAATCATCGCTAGTGAGCCGTGCCCCGGCCAGAGAAAAATATGCCTAACAAGCTAGATTTGAGTAGCTTTAGGCATAATTATCGCCAGTGCACCGTGCCTCGGCCAGAGAAAAACATGCCTAAGAAGCTAGATTTGAGTAGCCTTAGGCATAATCATCGCCAGTGCGCCGTGCCCCGGCCAGAAAAAGATATGCCTAAGAAGCTTGATCTGAGCATTCTTAGGCATAAATTCCGTTTATCGGTGTTTGAAGATAATGTAAAGAAGGGATTTGAAGTCCCAACGGCTGGGGTTTTCGGTTCGGGGGAGCTCCTGGAAGTTTTCTTCGTGGATCATGGCGATTGCGAGGACGCGGAGATCTTCGCCGACTTTCGATCTTCCTCGATTTTATCCATGAGGGCGGTATATCGCTCCTTGAACCCTTTTTTTTTCTTCTTTGCCGAAAGGATCTGAGAAGAAACCCATGATCAATTCCCCCTTTTCTGAAATTACTAAGTACGCATTTTTCTTGAGTTTAGCATGGAAAGAATCGCGTGTCAACCGATGGATAGAAACAGAGACGAAAAGATGGGCGGCGCTCCCCACAAAAGGGGCGAAATATGGTATACTGGAAACGGAGTGGTCACCACTCGAAAACATTGGAGGTAGATCGTTATGAGATGTAACAATTGCGGAAATGATATTGCAGGAGGCGTGAACTTCTGCCCGGTGTGCGGCGCAACGCTGCAGTCTTCCGAGAAGGGAAAACTGAGTTTGATCGTAGCTTTAGCTGGATCGGTCGTTTCGTTCCTGGCTTTGTTTTTGCCGTTTTTGAAGATCAGTCTTTTTTACAGTGAGTCGCAGTCATTATCGTTGATGAGTGGAAACCTTCGCACGGACGGACTGATCCTGAGCGCTATTCTCGTGGGTGGCGTGCTGCTCATTTTAACCGGAAAGAACAGCAAGGGGATTCGTAATTTCGTGGTCGGAGGCATCGTATGCTTCATCGCCCTGGTCGACCTGTTTAATAACAAGGGGAGATTATCGGCTGGATCGCTCATCACGGTCTCCGCTGGCATCGGTTTTTATTTGGTGATGCTCGGCGGCATTGCGATCATCGTATCCGGCGTGCTTCGCAATAAGAATATGTGATCCGGCAAATGTCCGGTCGCAGGAGCGTAAGAGGCTACCTATGGACATAAACATTATCCGCAGTAAGCGGCGGACGTATGCCGCGGAGATCCGGGATTGCAAAGTGATCGTGCGCGCGCCACTGTGGGCGGACGATGCACAGATACGACAGTTTGTGGAGAAGCACCGGCACTGGATCGAGGTGCACCTTCAGAAGGCGCAGGAGCGTGCCGCGGCAGAGGTGCCCGGGGAGAAACTCTCAGAGGCAGAACTGCGGGCTCTGGCGCGGCAGGCGGCCGCCGTTATCCCCGAGCGGGTGCGCTTTTACGCGCAGAAGATCGGCGTGACCTACGGGCGCATCACGATCCGCAACCAGAAGACCCGATGGGGCAGCTGCAGTGCGAAGGGGAACTTGAATTTCAACTGTTTGCTGATGTTGGCGCCGCCGGAGGTCGTGGACAGCGTGGTGGTGCACGAACTGTGCCATCGCAAAGAAATGAATCATTCGCCCCGGTTTTACGCCGAGGTTTTGCGGTTGATGCCGGATTATCGGGAGCGGCGCAGGTGGTTGAAGGAGAACGGGGCGGCGATACTGAACCGGCAGCCGGAATAGGGAAGTTGAGTATGGAAGACACGAAAAATGAGCAGATAGCAGAACAGAAAAATCGGCATCGATGAGAAGATTTTTCCGGATGCTGCATTCCGGGAGCAGTTTTGGGACAGAACTTCATGAATAGGTGAGGTAGGCCATGAATGATAATTTACTTATTAAGGCGCTGGAGATAGATTGGGGCCGGATCGAGGCGGACAGTTATCTGCGGGGCATCGAGGCGCTGGCGGGGCTGGAGCGGCTGGAGTTTCACCGGCCGATCACGTTTTTCGTCGGGGAAAATGGGAGCGGGAAGTCGACGCTGTTGGAGGCGCTGGCGGTGGCCGCCGGGTTTAACCCGGAGGGCGGCACGCGTAACTATCGTTTTTCAACGTTTGACTCGCATTCGGAGTTGTGCGATGCGGTGCGGCTGATCCGGGGAACGAAGAAGCCCGCATGGGGGTATTTCCTGCGGGCGGAGAGCTTTTATAATGTCGCGACGGCGGAGGCAGAGTATAGCCGGGGCGGCGGACGTCCGCAGTACCTGCACCAGAAGTCGCACGGGGAGAGTTTCCTGGCGACGGCGCAGAGTAATTTCCGCGAGAACGGTTTGTATTTTTTGGATGAGCCGGAGGCGGCGCTGTCGCCGCAGCGGCAGTTGACGCTTTTGCTGGAGATCGCGAACTGCGCGAAGGCCGGATCACAATTCGTGATCGTGACGCATTCGCCGATCCTGCTGGCGACGCCGGAGGCAGAGATCCTGACATTCGACGGCGGGCAGTTGCATCCGTGCAGTTATGAAGAGACCGAAAGCTATCAGGTGACGGAAATGTTCATCAACAACCGCGAGGCGATCCTGCGGAGGTTGCTGCGGGAAGACGTGGAGTAGAAGAAAAACGAATAAGAATAGTGGATGTCGGGAGAGAGAGTAGGGGGGATTATGAGTACTGAAATGAATAAGGCTGACCGTAAAGCGGGGATCGCGGCGCTTGAGCGCCGCCTGTGGGAGCGGTCGTGGCCCACGCAGCTCATCAATCGAGACTTGCTTAAATATATAGCCGTGGTGTTGATGACTATGGGCCACTGGGCGCTTGATCTGAATAAGATCATCCGCGCCCGATGGTTTTTACAGGTTGCGGTCGCGGTTCAGTTTTTTGCGCCGCCGGTGTTTTTCTTTTTTATCGCGGAGGGATATCATTATACCGGGTCGAAGAAGAAATATGCACTGCGGCTTCTGATATTTGCCGTGATCACTCAGGTGCCTCACGCGCTGGCGGGCCCTTATGGGCTCCGGTGGTTTTCGGTTCTGCAATACTGGAGCGTGCTGATGACGCTGTTTCTGGGGCTGATGTCGCTGATCGCGTTGCATGGCCCGTGGAAACTGCCGTTGCGGCTTTTGGTGATCGCCGCCTGTATGGGCATAAGTTATCTTCTGAAAACGGAGTGGGCGGTCGGCGGCATCTGCCTCATGCTGCTGTTTGACTTGCTTCGCGAGCGGCCGTTGCTGCGTTTTGTGCTGTACATTCCGCTGGTTTATGCAGTTGTGGCCTGGGAGGTTTGGGGATGGCCGGGCAAGCAGGATTTTTGGAGGATACTGGTTCCGATGTGGAGCGCCGGGGTCGCGATCACTTTTTTCTACAGCGGAAAGAGAGGACATTTTCCGCGTTTTTCTAAATATTTCTTTTATGTTTGGTATCCGCTGCACTTGCTACTGCAGTGGTGGATATTTTAACGGGCGCGTTCCCCGCAAAAGGAACGAAATATGGTATACTGAAAAGGTGTTGTTGCTTTAAGCGGGATCCATGGCTTAAGGGAGAGATCCGCAAAATGTAGATAAGGAGAAAATAAAATGGCTAAAAAGAAGGTTCAGGAGAGTACGGAGCAGGAGTTTCCGGAGGTGGAGTTGTGCGGATGGAGTATCGATGAGTCGTTCGAAAGCGACCAGGACGTCATCGCGTATTTCCAACTTTGCTTATATGAAAATGACAGCGAGAAGACTGCCAGATATACGAAGGTCGACGTAAGACCGATGTATCCCGAAGTGAAGGAAGCATTTTCCGATTGGGAGATCGAGAGCGACTGGGAGGAGAATGATTTTTGTGCTTTCTGGCTGCGGAAGGTGAACGAGGACGGGACCGAGAAGTGGTTGAGGATCTTCAACGGGTATCTGGGCTATATGCTCAGCTGGAGGCTCATCAATTGCGACGAGCAGGATCGGGAGAAGGCCGAGAAACTGATGCGTAAGTACTACAACCACGTGACGTCGGACTTTGATCTGCGTAAGGGATATCATGCAGGCGAAGAGGAGGAGTCTCCGGTGAGTTTCCTGTATGCACCCGAGGAAGAAATTACAAGAGAATTTTTGGAAGAGCACTGGGCGGTTTCGTCCTACGATGAGGGAGAGGCCTGCCAGCTCGACTATTACATGAATGAGTTTAGAAACTGCGTCGGGGACCCGGCTTACGTGTATGTGCACGAGGACGACGAATTGCGTAAACTTGAGATCGTACATATCGTGGCGAGCATAGATGATCAGGCCTATTACGATAAGCTGATCCAGGATGATGATGTGCTCATCAACGGATGCGATGAATACGGCGCGGATTATAGCGCGGAATTCAATACCATGTTTGGCAGCTACCTGCTGTGGTTTAAGGATGCGCAGGAGTAAGAAACCTCGTCAGTAAGTAGAGGCATTTTGAAAAAGGAGGTACGAATGTATGAAGGATGTTGTTGAAGCTTTGATCGAGATACCGCTTCATTCGAAGAATAAGTATGAGATGGATCCGAAGACGAAGAAGATCCGGTTGGACCGCGTGGTGTACGCGTCCATGGTCTATCCGGCAGAGTACGGGATCATCGAGAATACGCTGGCGCCGGACGGCGATGCGCTGGATATCCTGGTGATCAGTGATAATCCGACATTTCCCGGATGCTACGTACCGGCTCGCGTGCTGGGCTACCTGGAGATGGTCGACAACGGCCAGATCGATTACAAACTGATCTCGGTGGTGGCCTGCGATCCGATCTACGCGGAGTATAAAGGTCTTACGGACCTGCCGCATTTTATCCTGAAGGAGATAAAGAACTTCTTCGACAACTATAAGGTGCTGCAGAATATCGAGGTGAAGACCGGCAGATATCACGGCAAAGAGGACGCGATGAAGATCATCGAGGAGTGCCGTGAGCGGTATCGCGCTTCAGCGCCCGAGTAACTCGCGCAAGAGCATCGGAAGGGGACCGTGCGGGATATGGAGGAGGATCATGAAGAAGAGAAACCTGAGGTGGTTCGCGCTACTCGCCCTGCTGCTCGTGTGCCTGGTGGGCTGCAAGGGTAAAGAGAAGAAAGATGAGATCGATGAGCTCGTTGAAGATAAGTTCGAACGCATAGGCGGTGAGATCGCCATAAGCGAAGCGAACTTTCCGGATGCGGCTTTTCGGAGTTACATCGAGCAGTCTATCGATCGTGATAAAAACGGAAGTCTTTCGGCGGATGAGATCCGTGTAGTCCAGACTCTCAACCTGGATAGAATGGAGATATCTGACCTCAGCGGCATAGAAGTTTTTTACTATTTGAGCGCACTTTCCTGCGAAAATAATAATCTGACGAAGCTGGTGCTGCCGAAGAGCAGATGGCTTGTTGCCGTGGACTGCAGTAATAATCGATTGACCGAGTTAGATACGACCGAATGCAGGAACCTGACGTCGCTGTATTGCAGCAACAATCCGTTGATGAAACTGAATGTTTCTAAGAACCCGAAACTCGTTACCCTGGAGTGCATGGGGAACCAACTGACGGGGCTGAACCTGGACCAGAATTACTGGCTGGCGCGTTTGGTGTGCACGGATAATCAACTGACGGCTTTGGATGTCAGCCACAGCGATCCGCATATAGTGGCTTACGCGGATGGGGGAGTTACGATCGACCGGGACTACAAGGAAGCGGATAACGGACCGTCCATAGATGAGAAGAATTTTCCGGACGAAGTCTTTCGGCATTATGTGGAGGCCGTGGTCGATCAGGATGAGAACGGCATCCTTTCGGAGCGGGAGATGAACGTCACCCGTGAACTCAAACTAAATGGCGCCGCCGATCTTACCGGGATCCGGTATTTTATCGCCTTAGAGGAGCTGTCCTGCGCGAATGGAAATCTGACGGAAATAGACCTGTCGCACAACCGTTCGCTGATCCATTTGGACTGCTCGAATAACCGGCTGAGTAAACTGGACCTTTCGAAAAACACGGAGCTGGAAGAACTGTTTTGCACGCACAATGAATTTACCGAGTTGGATGTTTCGAAGAACCGGGAACTGAGATGGTTCTTCTGCTCGTATAATCACCTGAAAGAGCTGAAGGTGGACGCGAACATGGAGCTGGTCTACCTGGATTGCAGTCACAATCAGGTGAAGAAGATGGATTGCTCCCAAAATACCAGGTTAAAAGGAGTCGATTGCACCGGGAATCCTTTAGTCAGTTTGGATATCCGAAACTGCCTTTGGGATGTGGATGTCGAGATCCCGCGGGATCGGGACGTGGAGGTGATCACTCCGCCGACGGAGGCGGACACCCGGAATACTGCGATGCCGTGATAAGCCGATCGATATAAAACCATTAAAATGATGGTAAAATCGAGTTGTTTTACCATTACTTTGATGGTTTTCATGAGCGGTACTGAAGTGGAGGGCCGACAGGAGGTATTATGAAAAAGTATTCGATTTATATCGCGGCACTCGTGCTGCTCATGTGCCTGGGCGGCTGCAAGGAGAAGAAAAGATCCCATGAAATGATCGGCGGGGATGCAGAAATGCATCCCCGCCGTTTTTGGTTAAAAGACTGCAGAAAGAACGTGAAATATTTCGCGATTAATGGTATAGTTATTAGAGAGGGAAAGGACGACTATGTTACTGAACGATTATTTGCAGGCGACTTTCGGGTGTAAGGTCTATAAGCTTTCGTTGTCGGCGAGGGTGACGTGTCCGAACCGGGATGGGAAGCTCGGGACGGGCGGATGTATCTTTTGTTCGGCGGGTGGTTCCGGGGAGTTCGCGGCGTGTGCGGACCGGAGCATTCCGGAGCAGATCGCGGAGGCGAAGGCGCGGGTAGCGGCGAAGGTCCGGGGCCAGGCGAAGTACATCGCCTATTTTCAGAGTTATACGAATACCTACGGGGATGCGGAGTATTTGGAGCGGGTGTTCCGGGAGGCGATGGAGCCGGAGGAGATCGCGGTGCTGTCGGTCGGAACGCGGCCGGACTGTCTGCCGCAGGAGATCCTGGATATGCTGGAGCGACTGAACCGCATCAAGCCGGTCTGGGTGGAACTGGGGCTTCAGACGATCCACGAGCGGAGTGCGGAGTATATCCGGCGCGGCTATGAACTGCCGGTCTATGATGCGGCGGTGCGCGAGTTACACAAGCGCGGGATCAGCGTGATCACACATTTGATCCTGGGCCTGCCGGGCGAGACGCACGAGGATATGAAGGCGTCGCTTAAACACGTGGTAAATGTCGGAAGCGACGGTGTCAAACTGCAGCTTCTGCACGTGCTGAAAGGCACGGATCTGGCGGACGAATATGCTGCCGGGAAGGTGCCTGTGATGGAATTTGAAGAATACATTGACCTCCTGTGCGAGCTGGTGCCGTTAATTCCGAAGGAACTGGTGATCCATCGGCTGACCGGCGACGGAGATAAGAAACTGCTGATCGCGCCGCTGTGGAGCGCCGATAAGAAGAGGGTTTTGAACGAAGTAAACCGGCGGGTGCTGCCGCTGGTGAAGAGATAGAAAATCAAGGAAGGGAGATTTATCATGACAGTTAGAGAAGCGATCAAAGCGCGCCATTCGGTGCGTCAGTTTAAGGATATGGCGATCCGCGAGGAGGATCGTGAGGAGTTGAATGACCTGATCGAGGTGTGCAACCGCGAGAGCGGGCTGAACATCCAGTTGATCTGCGACGACCCGGAGTGTTTCAACACGCTGGCGGCGAAATACGGAAAATTCAAAAACGCAAACCATTACATTGCCCTCGTGGGGCCGAAGGACATGGAGAACCTGGCGGAGAAATGCGGCTATTACGGGCAGAGGCTCGTGCTGGCGGCGCAGATGCTGGGGATGAATACCTGCTGGGTGGCCGGCTCGTACAGTAAGGGAAAATGCAAGGCGGACAGCGAGAAGGGCGAGAAGATCGTCTGCGTGATCGCGCTCGGCTACGGCGAGGTGCAGGGAAATCCGCACCGCTCCAAGCCGATGAGCAAATTGTGCGACGTGGCGGAGGAGGACATGCCCGTTTGGTTTAAGAATGGGCTGATCGGGGCCATGATGGCGCCGACGGCGCTGAACCAGCAGAAGTTCCATGTGACGCTGGAGGGCGACACGGCGAAGATCACCACGAAGATGGGCCCCATGACGAAGATCGACCTGGGCATCGTGAAGTATAATTTCGAGGCGGCATCCGGACATAAGGTGTGAGCCGGAAGGGAGGGCTATGTTCGGCAGAAAGAAGAAAGTGAAGAAGACGTACGATCGCGAGAACAAACGCCCCGTGCTGCGGTGCAGCATTTGCAACGGCGAGCAGGTGGCGGGCTTCAAGGACATCCACACGGGAGAGTTCGAGGAGATCGGCCTGATCCGCAGCCCTGAGGAACTGAAGGAGTTCATGGAGATGTACGATATCACGGAGATAAAGAAAGAGTATTGACGAATTATGTTTGGGAGAAATGGCATGAGAAACCGATATTTGGATGAGGCGGCGATCCATATGCTGCAGTGTGTGCATGATTTTCGCCGCGGGCTTCGTGTGTGCGCGCGGCGGGATGACGGGCGGATCGACGCGCGGGAGCGGCGGATGATCCGGAGCATGGAGCGAACGGCGAACCGGCTCGGACGGAAACTGGAGCGTTATCTGGGAAAGAAATTAGTGGAGATGGACGGAGGGCTTTTGGAAGACGAAAAGCCGAAGGAACAAACAAGTGAAATTACGGAGAAATCGACAGATAGTACAAAAGAAGCATAGGATCGGGGCCGTGCTGCTCTGCCTCGCGATTTTGGGAACGACGGCGTGCGGACGTGAGGAAGGCGAAGCAACAACAACCGGGGTCGTGACGCAGGCGCCGAAGACCGAAGCGCCGACGGCTGAGGAAACCATTTCCCCCTTCTACGCAATGAACGGGTCGGCCGGGACATTGGCCGGAACGACCGTCGTGGTGACCATCGTGACGAATGACAAGACCACGCGCTGGGAGCCGGGAGATGACGACGACATCGCCACACTGAAGCAACAGAAGAACTACCTGCTCAAAGCGTGCGATTGGCTGTCCGGGCAGGCGACCGAATATGGTAAGACCGCAGACTTCATCGCGGACTGGGAGGCGTACCCGGATCTTTACTACGAGTACGATACCACAGAGGAATTGGTGCGCGTTGACGGAAAGAAGTATGATGTTCAAAAGGGATTTATTCTCGGGAACATTCCCTCCGATGCGCTGAAAACGAAGTACGAGGCGGATAACATCATCTATGTTTTCATGTTCAATACGCCTGCGGAAAATGAGGTCAATCCGTGGTCGCTGACCAGGATCTCCGGGGAGATGTGCGACCGGGAGTTGATCAATAATTACACAAGATTTAAGGGGTACACCACGACACCGACGGTCTATGCGCATGAGATGATGCATTGTTTCGGGGCATACGATCTCTACTATGCATCGTCGGTCATTCCACGGGAATATGTGGACCATCTGACAGAGATCGACAGCCAGGACATCATGTTTTGCAGCCACGTCGGCGAAGAGATCCGGGTGACCATGAGCGCACTCGACGCGTATTACATTGGCCTCATCAGTGAGTGTGAGGATGTGGAACTGTGGAACCTGTCGGAGGCAGTGTGGCTGCAGTAAAAATGCGAAACAGAGAAAACAATATATAAGCGAGGGTAGACATGCTGGTAGCGAAAAAGTTTTTCATTCATTTTCCGGAGAAGGATGCCCAGAAGATGGGACCTCTGGATTTCGAAGTGGAGGAGGGAGCGTTTTGCCTCGTTTTGGGGAAGAACGGTTCCAGGAAAACCACGCTTTTGCGCGCCATTTACGGTCTGTATAAGACGACCGGAACGTTTCGGCTCGGGGACATCGACATCTTGGCGTGGCCGGTAGTCAAGCGGCGCCGCTACTTCGCATGGATCGGGGATGAGCAGTGGTGCGAGCCGACATTGCCCGTAAATGAAAACCTGGACTATTTGTTGCCATTATATCCCGACTTCGACCGGGACCTGTTCGAGGAGATGATGACGGAGTTTGCGATCGATCCGATCGACCGCGGAAAGCCGTTCTGCCTGCTGTCGGCAGGACAAAAAGTACTCCTGCAGACGGCATTTGCATTTGCCAAAAAACCGAAACTGATACTGGTGGACGAGCCGATGATCGCGATGCTCCCGAAGGAGAGGGAGCTCTGGCTGCAGGGCTTGCATGACCGGGCGGCCGCGGCGGGGATCACGGTGCTGATGGCGACACATGTGCTGGATTCGCTCAGATCCATCACGGATCGCGTGATATTGATGGAGGACGGAAAGATCGCCGCATGCGAGCGGGCGGACTCCCCGAAGCGGAGCGTCGCGATGCAGCGGGCGCGGCTGGTATTTCGCTCCATGACGCAGAGAGAGGAGGAGAACTATTGGGCCGGAAAGGATGGACCAGGTTTGTAGTTAAGCAAAACCGGTTTTACAGGCGTGATCGCTATTTTTTCGTTGGGGCCCTCCTGTTTAGCGTCCTTTTGTTTCTGTTTTACTTCAGTGCGCGTGCGATGGACTGGATTGCGGATGAAGATCTGCTCCGGATGTTTCCGCTGAAGCGCATGAAGGTCCTGTTTGTATTTGAAGCCTTCTTCTTCGGACTGGAGTCGGAGAAGAAATACTTCCTGATCCGGACGCGAATCATGGACCCGATGGATGAGAACAAATACATACAGAGTCATCTAAACGCGATGCCTCTCCTTCGGATGCATGCGTTTGATTTTGGTGCTTTCCATCGGAGTTTGCTGCTACGCCGGATGCCGGCGATCCTGATATACATGGGTGGCGCGGCGCTTTTCGTCATCCTGAGCCCCGGCGAGAGCTACAAGTCCGAGGTGATCGGGTTTATGGCGCTGATCCTGCTGATGATCGTGTTGGGATCGGAGCTGTGGTTCCGGACGGAACTGTATTTGCAGAATAAGCGCGGTCTGGTGAGCATGAAGCAGGAGCCGGCGGAGCGTTATTCCGAGGTCGCGATCTTTGGACTTGAAGGAGCGATCTGGTGTTTCTTCTTCATGACGGTCGGCGTTTTCTTTTCGAATTTTGTAGCGGTCCACCTGAATGCCATCCATTACTACTCGCAACTGGTGCGGCGTCGCGAAGACTGGGCCTTCGGCTGGCTTCTGGCGGCGGTCATCATCCATGTGCAAGCCCATCTGAAGGGCGAGCGGCAGCTGCGCATCCAGCGTGCCCTCGTCGCAGTCCTGATCGTTGCGGATCTGCTGTTTTTCCTGCCGCTCTGACGGCTCATTTACATCGATATATCAACACTCGGCATGGAGTTCCCACTTGGCGCCCCGTGCCGGGTGCTTTATTTTGAGCATGTCTCCCCGACACACGTAGAATTTACGGAAAATGAAACAAAAAACAGGGGAATTCTGTGGAAAATTCTTGTAAAAACGGGCTGGATTGTGTATAATAACACCATGAAATGAGAACGATGTTGAAGATCGGTCCATGTTTGGATCGACACAGATGCGAGATGAATGAAAATAGAATGAGGAGGATTTGCCATGTATTGTGGAGTTTGTGGATCACAGGTGCCCGATGGGGCAGCACATTGCCCGAATTGTGGTAGTAAAATAGCAGCGAAAGCTGTGCAGCAACCGGTAGCGCAGGAGCCGATCCCTGCGCCGAATATTCCTACGGAACCGATCCCGGCTCCGAATATTCCGGTGGATAACGTGGCGGCGGATGCAGCGGCGGCAGCCAGAGCGGCAGCGTTGGCTCAGCAGGCAGCGGCGGAGCGTGCAGCTGCAGAAGCGGAGAGAATTGCCGCGGCCAATGCGGCTGCGGAAGCAGAAAGAGCAGCGGCGGCGGAACGTGCGGCTGCGGAAGAAGAAGAGAGAAAGGCGGCGGCAGAGCGTGCGGCCGCAGAGGAAGCAGAGAGAATAGCTGCAGCGGAGCGCGCAGCAGCAGAGGCGGAAGCAGCCAGAATAGCGGCGGCGGAGCGCGCAGCAGCAGAGGAAGCAGAGAGAAAAGCGTGGGCGGAGCGCGCGGCAGCAGAGGCAGAAGCAGCCAGAATCGCTGCGGCAGAGCGTGCAGCGGCAGAAGCAGCGGCACGCGAGCAGGCGGCACGCGAGCAGGCGGCAAGAGAAAAGGCGGCGGCAGAAGCGGCAGCGAAGGCGGCGGCGGATAGGGCGGCGCAGCAGGCAGCGGCAGCAGCTGCAGTTCAGGCAGCGCAGCAGGCAGCGGCGCCGCAGGCGCCGGCAACGCCTCAGGCAACACCGCATGCTACGGTAGCACCCCAGGCGGCACAGCCCCAGGGGAAGACTTCACTTCCCCAGTACCAGATGATAAATGGACATTATGTGTTGGTTCCGCAGCAGTTGCAGCAGATCCAGCAGACGCAGCAGGCGCAGCCGGGAGTTCCCGTTCCGCCCGTGGCACCCGGAGCAGCGCCGACGAAATCGCAGCCCGATTCGGCTTCCGTTCTGTCAGTCATCGCCCTGATATGCGCGATACTCGCGATCGGAGGAAGCATCTGGACATTTTTCCGAAACCTCGGGGACGATAAATTCATCGTTTATAACTTGCTTTCGACGATCTCTATGGAGTTGTATATACTGATCGGCATTTGCGTGTTTACGGCGACGAAGAAGGTGAAACGTGACTATGCGGCGCCTTCCATGGCAGTATCGTACACGCTGATCTCGATGCCGTTGCTGATCGATCTGATGACGAGACCGACATCCTATCTGCGGTATATCCCGGATACGTTTGAGAAGTGGGCGACACGCCTGACTCCGATCTTTTTGATCATCGGCCTGCTTTTGATCATAGCTTGTGCATCGACCATGTTTGCTCCGAAGTTGAACGCGGCAAATTATGCGCAGAAGGCATTGAATGCTAAATTCCTGTCCGGTTTTTGCGGACTGGTTACATTCGCAGCGGCGCTTTCGGTCGGCTATTATGCTTTGTGGGACGGCACGCTGCACCCTCTGTTTAAAAACTTCGATCGCTACTCCAAAATGGATTATTGGTGGCTGAGTTTCGGAACGGCTACGTTCTACTATTTGGCGATGATCTTCGGCTGGCTGGCAGTGATCGCGGCCGGATTTACCTATCGTAAGAAGCTGACATCGAGATAAACGAGAAAATGTGGAGGTTTACAAAATGATACCGGAGATCAAAAAGATCGATGAGAAAACGTGGGCGTTGGATGAGGGCGGAGTCAGGTTTTTCCTGCTGGCCGGGAGCGAGCGCTCACTGATGATCGACAGCGGCATGCAGACGGAGGATGCGCGCGGCATCGCGGAGGAGATCTTGACCGCGGCCGGCGCACCGCACGGTGATGCCCTCGAACTGATCAATACACACGCGGACAGGGACCACATCCACTGCAATTCGCAGTTCCCGTGGTTCTACATGCACCCCGCGGAGGCGACGAATTTCTATGGAACGAAGGCGGCGACCGGGGAAATGCGTGCCGTCTGGGACGGCGACGAGCTCGACCTGGGTGGGCGGATCCTCCGCGTGATCGAGATCCCCGGGCACACCCCGGGAAGCATTGCCCTCTTGGATGTGGAAAGCTGGCGCCTGTTCGGCGGCGACTCGATCCAGGACGGCCGGATCTTCATGTTCGGCGTTCAGCGGGAAATGCATGCGTACCGCGCGAGCATGAAGCGGTTGATGGGCATGATGGATCAGTTTGATACGGTCTTTGCGTCGCATGCGACCATGGAGGTGCCGGCGAAATACGTCGAGTTGATGTATGAGGCGTCGGGCCGGGTACTCGCGGGCGAGGTCGAGGGACATCCCGCCGAGTTTTTCGGCAACAAGATGACGGTCGTTGACTGCGGCGTGTGCACGTATCTGTGCCAGCCGGCAGAAGAAAAAGGAGTGTGACCGGCGACAGTTAGTCCCGGAAACGGAGAGGATAGGGTATGTTAAATGGCTTTTTTGGCGGGGGAGCCCGTGTCGAGTGCGGCGGCTACGCCAGCCATCAGACGCAGATGAAATCGCTGGTCGGAAAGGTGAGCGGCCTGAAGAAATTCAACCTGAATTATAGCACGGAGAGCATGGGGGTATCGTTTTCGGCGAACCTGGAGACCGGTGTTATGGATTCGAGCATAGTCGTGGCGCCGCGCTACTCCAGAGGCCAGCCGGACGAGTGTTCCCGCACGTTGACGCCCGAGGAATGCGCGCGGATTTCGGAGGCGGTTTTTGCGACCAACATCCTGGAATACAACGGGTACGCGGTGCAAGTAAACGGCCTGCCGCCGATCGAGGATATGACGATCAGCATGACCTTTGAAAAGGGCGACGATTACTTTATGTCGTATAACGGCGGCCGTGGTCCCGGAAACGTAGTCCAAGAGGTGCAGAAGCTGTTCCCGCTGATCTTTGAGCTGGCGGATTATTCACCCGGAAAGGGCCGCCCGATCATGCCGACCATGTCGTCGGTTCTCGGAACGCACCGCTTTGAGTTTACAGAAGGCAAAAAACACGGGACATTGACCATAAGGATCGACACGCTGCGGCGTCGGGATGAAGGCCAGGGCGAACTGTTCTCGGAAGGAGACTTCGGTAAGAAGCACTTCATCTTCAATACGGGTTTTGTACATACGGGCAATGGACGGTACGACCTGAAGATGATCAAAGAGCTGGAGGACTCGATCGGAACGACGCCGGACAACTGGCATTTCGCAGCCATGCTGACGTTTGACTGGGACGGCCGCATGAAATGCGAGGCGTTTTCGGCCATGCCGGACCTGAAGGATCGGGCGCCGGTGTACGAGATCGACCCGGTGGAGAAACTGGCTTCGGCGTTCCTGTTCTGCGATTCCGGCGATACCTGCAAGACGTTTGCCGTCTTCCTGGATGATAACGAAAGAACCGACTATCTGGTGCGGACGGGCTGGGAGGATCCGGAGTCGAAGCGTTTCTTCTATTCGGACTATAAGGCGGATACGGAGCGTTTTGCGGATTTCGAAAAGCTGGCAACGCTGGTGAAACTGCATGACTGGCGGGAGTACCTGAAACTGGGTTCGGATGCTCCGCTTAAGTCGAAGGTCTGGCTGGAGCTGAATTATCGCTACGGACGCTCAGTGATCCTGTCGGAAGAGAAGATCCTGGAGGCCGTGGAACGCACGAAGGATGAAAGCATCAAGGAACCGCATCTGGAACTGTTCCGGCAGTTGTGCAAGATGATCCAGGAGCTTACGAAGCCGGAAAACATCGTTTCCCAGGGCTTCTGGCGGTCCGGCCGGGAAGTGGGGCAGTTGATGGCAGAGGCGGAGATCCTGCAATACTTCAATACACCGCTTGTGCGTGTTGTTGCGGTGACACCGAAGACGGCCATGAGCCCCGAGCAACTTTCGAAACTTATGTAAGGAGAAGAGTATGAATAACTTAAGAATGATACGTGTCACGGGCACGGGCAGGCTGTCCCTGCCGCCGGACCGGACCATCGTATACATGGAACTGACCGACAGCAATAAGGACTATGCGAAGTGTGTCGCGGCGAGTACGAAGCACACCGGCGAGCTGAAGGATGCATTGGCCGAGCTGGGTTTCGAGCGCGATAAGATCAAAACGATCGGCTTCCGCGTGGACGTCGAGAAGGAAGGCTACCAGGACGATAAGCACTGCTGGCGCGAGCGTTTCGTCGGCTACAAGGCGGTGCATTCCGCGAAGGTCGAATTTGCCGTGGACAATGAACTCCTGGGCCGCGTGATGACGGTGCTGGCGAAGTTGCCGTTCAATCCGACGTTCAGCATCACCTACACGGTCAAGGATCTCGATAAGGCGCGCAAGACGCTTTTGACGAACGCGGTGAAGGACGCGAAGGAGAAGGCGCACGTGCTGGCGAAGGCGGCGGGTGCGAAGCTCGGTCCCGTATCGAGGATCGTGTATGGCGACGAGATGCCGAACTTCGTGGCGGACGGAATGCCGCGGATGGCGCGCATGGATAATATGATGCTGAAGAGCGCGGGAACGCTCAAAGTGGACATTAACCCCGACGACATCACCGAAGAAGAAACGGTGAATGTAGTATACGAGATGATACTCGATTAAGTGCATTCGTCAGAATTTTGTTAGATTCATGACTGAAATACGTAAAGAACGGGCCCCCGAATTTGCTTGATATTTCGCATTTTCTATGTTATGATACGAACAGAGTGGTAATTGTGCTCGGGAAGGGTTACAAATTACGAGTGAGTAATCCGGAATTATAATGACATCCTTGAAAGGAGATAAGAAACTATGGGATTGATTTCAACAGTAACAGGTGCATTGACAGGAGCAGTTGGTACCGTATTGGGCGCTGGTGCAGGCGCACTCGGCGGCGTAATGGCTGATCAGTGGAAAGAGTATTTCTACTGCGAAGCTATCCCGAACGATATCCTGGTCATGAAGGGCGAGAAGAGAACCGGCGGCCGTTCCGTTAATAAGAAGGGTAGCGACAACATCATTTCCAACGGTTCCGTTATCGCAGTTGCAGACGGTCAGTGTATGATCATCGTAGAGCAGGGTAAGATCGTTGAGGTCTGCGCTGAGCCCGGTGAGTTCATTTATGATACTTCTACAGAGCCCAGCATTTTCGCAGGCAGCCTCGGATCTTCGATCCTGGCGACCTTCCAGGCTATCGGCCGCAGATTTACCTTCGGCGGCGACACCGGTAAGGATCAGAGAGTTTATTACTTCAATACTAAGGAGATCCTGGATAATAAGTTCGGTACCAACAACCCGATCGATTTCCGCGTAGTTGACTCTAAGGTCGGCTTCGATATGGATGTTTCCCTTCGTATCAACGGTTCCTACACATTTAAGGTCGTTAACCCGCTTCTGTTCTACGCGAACGTTTGCGGTAACGTTGAGACCGCTTACAACAAGAGCCTTCTGACAAATCAGATGCGCACAGAGTTCGTAGATGCATTGGCACCTGCTCTGTCCCGCGTTTCCGATCTGGAGATCCGTCCTTCGAAGCTGCCTCAGTACACCAACCAGTTGAAGGATGCCATCAACATCGAACTGGCTAAGACTTGGACTGAGACCCGTGGTATCGCTGTCGAGAATATCGCGATGAATCCTCCGACACTTACCGAGGAAGATAAGCAGAAACTCCAGAACGCTCAGGAAGCAGCTGTTTACTCGAACCCGCTCCTTGCAGCAGGTGCGATCGCTGGCGGCCAGGCTCAGGCATGGCGCAACATGGACGGCGCTTCTCCTTCCAACATGATGGTTATGAGCGGCATTGCCGGTGGCATGAGCCCCAACTCTCTGTTTGAGACCGCAGCTGCCCAGGGCGCTAAGATGCCCGCTCAGACTGCACAGCCCGCAGCGGCTCCTGCAGCAGCTCCCGCAGCTGACAGCTGGGTATGCCCTAAGTGTGGAAAGACCAACACAGGTAAGTTCTGCGAAGAGTGCGGCGAGAAGAAGCCCGAAGCAGTAGCTGGATGGGCTTGCCCGGAATGCGGTAGCGTAAACCAGGGTAAGTTCTGCACAAACTGTGGAGCTAAGAAGCCTGCTGACGCACCTCTTTACAAGTGCGACAAGTGCGGTTGGATGCCGGCGGATCCTAAGAACCCGCCGAAGTTCTGCCCTCAGTGCGGCGATCCCTTTGATGACAAAGACATTCAGTAATATGACAGGTTGACTCTGTCGACCTATCGATTTACGCTGTCGGGCCAGGCTTTTATGTCCGGCTCGGCAGCGTTCTTTTGTATAAAGGGTTAGAAAACTGAGTGTGTGCGGGAGACCGCACTGCATAAGAAAGGGTGAATTATGGCAAATCTGCTCGAGTACAAATGTCCGTGCTGCGGCGGCTCACTTGAGTTTAATACACAAGCTCAAAAGATGGGTTGCCCGTACTGCGGAAATGAATTTGATATGGCCACGCTGGCGTCTTATGACGAGGCGCTGAACACTTCACAGGCCGAAGACCAGATGAATTGGCAGAGTGAGACCGATGACAACTGGTCGGCGGATGAAGTATCTGGCATGGTCACGTATACCTGTAAATCGTGCGGCGGCGAGATCGTCGGCGATCAGACATTGGGTGCATCCAGCTGTCCGTTCTGCGGCAACCCCGTAGTCATGACGGGTCAGTTCTCCGGCGCTCTGCGTCCGGACCTGGTCATTCCGTTCAAACTGGATAAGGAAGCGGCGAAGGCCGGCCTGGAGAAGCATCTCGAGGGCAGAAAACTTCTGCCGAAGGTTTTCAAGAGTCAAAATCATATCGATGAGATAAAGGGCGTGTACATTCCGTTCTGGCTGTTCGACTCCGACGCGAATGCGAACATCCGTTACAGCGCAACGAAGGAGCGCACCTGGAGTGACACCGACTACAACTACACCGAGACCGAGTATTATTCGGTACTGCGTAGCGGAACGCTCGATTTCGACAACGTTCCGGTCGACGGTTCCTCGACCATCGATAACAAACTTATGGAGTCCATCGAGCCTTACGATATTTCGGATGCCGTGGATTTCCAGACCGCGTACCTGTCGGGCTATTTCGCTAACAAGTACGACGAGACCGCAGAGGATTGCGCACCGATCGCAAACGAGCGTATCAAAACGAGTACGCGTGCCGTTTTCCGCGATACGGTAAGGGGTTATCACTCGGTCAATGAAGAGGCGTGCAGCATTAGCCTCGAAAACGCGAAGACGCGTTATGCGCTGTATCCGGCGTGGCTCCTGTCCACGACCTGGAACGGTCAGAATTTCCTGTTTGCCATGAACGGACAGACCGGTAAGTTCGTCGG
>JAFYZH010000008.1 GCA_017548765.1 Lachnospiraceae bacterium
CCCGTGCTACTGCAATGTGTTCAACATGCCGCTGGAACAGTTCCAAAAGGAAGTGCTGGTGAAGGCGAAGGAGTATGGCGGCGCGGAAGGTTGGCAGAGGGCTCTGCGTGAGTCGGCGTACCGGATGGTCCTGAATGGAGAGATCCGGGGGTACCTGGCTTATGACGGGGATCTGGCGATCGGCTGGTGCAACGCCAACGACCGGAGAAAGTATTACCGTGTCGGTGCGTTCGATCTTTCGAAGGCGCCTGAGGACAGCGCGCCGGAGTATTGCCCTCGTGAAGGGTACATCAAGGCGATCGTTTGTTTCGAGATCGCTCCGGAATACCGCGGGATGGGCATCGCCGGTATGTTGCTGGATCGGGTGTGCGCGGATGCGGAGCAGGAGGGCTTTTCATTTGTCGAAGCATACCCGGAGGATGAGGATGATCCGAAGGGAACGCTGGCATTTACCGGACCGCTTAAGCTATACAGAAACGCCGGGTTTACCGAGGTCGAACATACGGATACGACGTATATCGTGAGAAAAAAACTGGGATAGATACAATAGGGTAAGGGAGATCAGATATGTGTGCGAAGAAAAAAGTGTTGGCGATCCAGGGCAGTTTTAAGGAAAACGGCCTTACTACGACCATGCTGAAATCTGCGGTCCGGGAGGCTGAAGCAGCAGGGCATGAGGTCGAATATATCAACCTTCACAAATGTAATATCAATTACTGCAAGGGCTGCAGAAAGTGCTTCGAGACTGCGAAATGCGTCTTTGAGAATGATGATTTGGTCCGCATCGCGGAGTCGATCAAGCAGGCGGATGTCATTTTGCTGGCGGCCCCGGTCTACTGGGCGAATGTACCCGCGGTGGTGAAGAACCTCTTCGACCGCATGTCGGGCACGTCGATGGAAGAAACGAACACATTTCCCAAGCCCAGACTGAGCGGAAAGCGGTACATGCTTTTCACCGCATGTAGCACGCCGATGCCGTTCGCGAAATGGTTTGGCCAGACTACTGGCCTGAGAAAAGCAGTGAAGGAATACTTTAAAACATCCGGCGTGAAACATATGGGAACCGTAATTTGCGCCAATGCTTCCAAAAAGAAAGAGGTTTCAGAGAAGGCATTTGCTAAGATACGTAAGCTGGTAAGCCGGATCTGATAAACAATCGTTACGGAAAATGATGTGGACAGCGTAACTGAATCGAAAAACCGGCATTCCTCTGAAAAATGAGGTGTGCCGGTTTTTGATACTCTTGTTTTTGTTTCCAGCGGCGACTCTTTATGGTATAATTATATAAATATGCGAATTGAGGAACCTGAATATGGAAGTGCATGAGTATGGAAGCCCGGACGCGCAGATCGTTTTAGTTCAGCCGATCGATGACCACGACAATAAACTGATAGAGAGTGAACTGGCGGCCATCCGGGAAGGATGCGGAGATGGCTTCCGCCTGGTCACGTTTAAGATCAATGACTGGAACCGGGAGCTCTCGCCGTGGGAGGCTCCGGCCGTTTTCGGCCAGGATGACTTCGGGAACGGCGCGGCGGATACGTTGCAGGAGATCCTGAAGTATTGCACGGACCGAACGAAGACGTATTATATTGGCGGCTATTCGTTGGCGGGTCTTTTCGCCCTGTGGGCGGCGTACCAGACGGGCCTGTTTGAAGGTGTTGCGGCCGCATCGCCCTCCATGTGGTTTCCGGGATTTGCAGAGTACATGAGGGAGCACGAGATCCACGCCCGGCGCGTGTATTTAAGCCTCGGCGACCGGGAGGAGAAGACCCGAAATCCTGTGATGGCGACCGTCGGCGACAGGATCCGCGAGGCGCACACGCTCCTGCGCGAGAAGGGCATCGACTGCACCCTCGAATGGAACGCGGGCAATCATTTTGCGGACGCCGATAAGAGGACGGCGAAGGCCTTCCTGTGGGCGATAGGCCATAAAACAGAGGCGAAGAAAGAAGTGGACATAAAAGAGACCAGCAAATTCATCAGCCTGATCCTCCGGCATAAGCCGGAAGCCATCGGCATTAGCTTGGATGAGCATGGATGGGCAGATGTGCAGGAACTGATCGAGGGGATCGGTAAGACGCGGCCGATAAGCATGGAGATCCTGGAGGAGATCGTCCGCACGGACGAGAAGCAGCGGTACTCGTTCAACGAGGATAAGACGCTGATCCGCGCCAATCAGGGACATTCCATCCCGGTGGATGTGGAACTCGAGGAGGTCACCCCGCCGGAGGTACTTTACCATGGAACGGGTGAGAAGTTTAAGGCGTCGATCGACCGGGAAGGTTTGAAGCCGAAAAGCAGGCTGTACGTGCATCTGTCCGCGGACACGGAAACGGCGCGGAAGGTGGGGATGCGGCATGGCCGCCCCGTCATTTACCAGGTCGACGCACGGAAAATGCATGAGGATGGCTACGTGTTTTACAAGTCAGTAAACGGCGTTTGGCTGACGAAAGCAGTACCGGTAAGTTATCTACAGGAGGGAAGAGGATGAACGAAGTTGTTCGTTACGAGGCGAGTTACAATAAGCAGATCGCGGAATTCAGCCCGGAGCTGGCGAAAGAGCTTAAGGCGGACGTCAGCATGGTGAAAGAGTGCGCCCTGGTGGGCATGGATCAGGGCCGGATCCTGTGCGCAGGCTATCTTTCTTATGGTGGGAAGTTTACGGGGAAGAAGGGCGATCGCCACGATTATGACCTGCACGTTGCGTGGAGGGAAGATGCGACCCAGGAAGACTATGCGTACCTGCTGGTGAAGTTTCGCCAGATGGTATCCGAGCTCGCAGGGAAGAGAAAGCAATTGGCAGAGCTGCGGATCTTCGTGGAAACGGCCAATGCAGAGTTCCTGGATAAGTTATATCAGATGGGCTATGGCTTTGGAGGCGCGTGGCTTATCATGAAGCGGGGCAGTTTTCGGGCCGGCATTGAACTCAATCCCAGATGCGGTGACGAATATGTCGTAAGCGTCTGCGGCGAGGATGAATTTGAGGAATACATGGCCTTTTATGGCAGGGAAGATCTGCGCGAAAGCATCCAAAACAAATTAACGCTCGGCGGGCGCATTTACCTGGGACGGCTGAATGGAAAACTGGTCAGCGCTGCGATCGCATTGCCCCGTGAAAACGTAGAGATCTCGGACCTGTATACCGTAGAGGACTATCGGGAAAACTATTATGCGCACGACCTGGTTGCCTTCTTGATAAAGGATTACCGGGCGAAGAGGAAAAAGGTTTTTACCTGTGCCATGAAAGCGGATAATTATATTGCGATCGGGTTATGCCAGGCGCTCAGCTTCCGGGTTGAGAAAACCGTAGCGGAAATGTATCGCTTGGCGGAGTGATCGCATTTAGGCATCGCGCGATAAGAGGATGAAAGAATGAACGAGAGACCGGAACTCAATACGGATTTAGACGGAAAGACATTTCAAAATTACTATTACCTTAAAGAGGAATTAGTAGCTTTTTGCAGAAAAAACAAACTTCCCGTATCGGGCGGCAAGATAGAACTGACAAATCGGATCGCCAGTTTTCTGGATGAGGGCAGAGTGATAAAGAGTACTGCAAAGAGCAGAAAAACCTTAGATGTCGGCGAGATTACCGAAGAGACGGTTATTGAATCCGGTTTTGTATGTTCGGAAAAGCATCGTGCATTCTTTAAGGGGATGATCGGCAAGAATTTTTCGTTTAATGTATTGTTTCAAAAGTGGCTGAAGGAAAATGCGGGGAAGACCTACAGAGATGCTATAGAGGCATATTTCCGGATCGCAGCAGAGAAGAAAAACGGCAGAACCGTAATCGATAAGCAATTTGAATACAATACTTACATCCGAGATTTCTTCGACGATAACAAAGGAAAACGGCTGGAAGATGCCATTATTTGTTGGAAGTATAAGAAGAGCCTGCCGGGACATAATCGCTATGAGCGGGCAGATTTGGCAGCATTGAACGGGTAATCGTGATATTTCGGAATTCCCGGCGATATAAGGATGAATATGAGAAGAAATAATCAAGAGTACTATCGTTGACACAATATCAAATGTTATGGCTATTCTTGACGGCTCTGAAGGACCGGAAGATATATCGATCAAGGTTCAGCTGAATGATCATGAAAATGACTGTGAATTGCAGGATTCATTTTTGGCATATGCTGAGGATCACGAAGAAGAGTAGCAATATTTTGGAATTTCGAGCCAGATCGAAGACAAATCGGATTTTGTGGAGGTTGCGATGAAGAATTATACACAGGTATATGTTAAAAACAGTTTTGAAGCAGCAAAAACATACTGCAAAGCCTTTGGAGC
>JAFYZH010000045.1 GCA_017548765.1 Lachnospiraceae bacterium
CGGAATGCGGTTTTGTTCCCGCGTAAGATCGGCGGAAACTTCGTTTTGCTGTCGCGTCCTTCGGACAGCGGACATACACCGTTTGGCGATATCTTCCTGAGTGAGTCGCCGGATATGACCTATTGGGGTAAGCATCGCCACGTGATGAGCCGCGGCTCGAACTGGTGGGAGAGCCTGAAGATCGGCGGCGGAGCTGCTCCGATCGAGACCGACGAAGGCTGGCTTTTGTTCTACCACGGTGTTTCCGGCACCTGCAACGGCTATGTGTACTCGATCGGCGGAGCGATCCTGGATATCGATAATCCGAGCATCGTGAAGTATCGTTGCCAGAATTTCCTGCTCACACCCGAAGAGTGGTATGAGGAGCGCGGCTTCGTTCCGAACGTATGCTTCCCGTGTGCGACCATCTGCGACAGCGCGACCGGCCGCATCGCGATCTACTACGGAGCAGCCGACAGCTACGTGGGTCTCGCATTTACCCATGTGGACTACGTGATCGATTACATCAAGAAAAACAGTAATACGTCCTACGACGATGTCGAGGAAGGACGCAGATAAGGAGGTTTACATGATACTGGATTGGAAGGAGTACACAGAAGCTGCGATCCAGGCAGCTGCGGACGGAGCGGTCTTACTTAAGAACGACAACCGCGTCCTGCCCATCGCGAAGGAAGTGCCCATTGCACTGTTCGGCCGTGTACAGAACTTTTATTTCAAGAGCGGTACGGGCTCGGGCGGCATGGTCAATGTCTCGAAGGTCTGGACCGTTCGTGAAGCGCTGAAGGAAGAGGGTTTCAAGCTCGACGAAGAGCTCGAGAAGACCTATCTGGCTTATGATGAGGCGAATCCCTACAAGCGCGGTAAGGGCTTCGGCCAGGAACCGTGGTCGCAGGAAGAAATGCCGCTCGAGAAAGCGGTAGCCGAGGCGGCTCGTAAGAACACTGATACGGCGGTCGTATTGATCGGACGTACGGCAGGTGAGGAGCAGGATAACACGGCGAGTGAAGGCTCATACTACCTGACAGCCGATGAGGTCAGCATGCTCCGCACGGTCCGCGAGATCTTCCCGAAGATGGTGCTTCTGCTCAATGTGAGCAGCGTCATCGACATGAAGGAGATCCTGGACATCGCTCCGGATTCCGTTATGTACATCTGGCAGGGTGGTATGGTCGGCGCTTTAGGAGCAGCGCGTCTGGTTTCCGGCGCCATCAGCCCGAGCGGACGCCTGACGGACACCATTGCCCGCAATCTCGAAGACCAGCCTGCGTATGTGAATTTCGGCGACATGACCCGGAATTTCTACGAAGAAGACATCTACGTTGGTTATCGTTATTTCGAGACCTTCGCGAAGGATAAGGTGCTGTTCCCGTTCGGTTACGGCCTTTCCTATACGGAGTTTGACGTTGTAAAGACGTTCGTGAACGCGAACCTGATGGGCGATCCGTTTGCGAAGACTTGCACGGTCGAAGCGGTCGTTACGAACGTGGGCAATGTGAGCGGAAAGAATTCCGTGATCCTGTATGTGGAACTTCCGCAGGGCGTTCTGGGACAGCCGTCACGCCGCATGGCCGGTTATGCGAAAACGAGAGTTCTGCAGCCCGGTGAGAGCCAGAAACTTACGATTTCCTTCTCGCTTTATGATATCGCGTCGTTTGATGAGATCGGAGCGGTGACATCCCGCATCGGTTACGTGCTCGAGAAGGGTGAATATCGTTTTTATCTCGGTGGCGACGTCCGCAGTGCACAGATCATCTGTTGTGCATCATTGCCCGAGGACCGTCTGATCCAGCAACTGACGGCGCAGATGGAGCCGATCATGGCGTTCCGTCGCATGAAGCCGATCGAAAAAGACGGCCATTACATGATCTCGTATGAGAATGTACCGGTAACAACGAACACACACGATGAGCAGCGCATCTTTAACCTGCCTGCACAGACCCTGCCATACTCGGGCGATGCAGGCCTGAAACTGAAGGATGTACAGAGCGGCCTTGCATCCATGGACACCTTCCTGGCACAGTTGTCTGATGAGGATCTGTGCTGTATCGTCCGCGGGGAGGGCATGGGCTCACCGAAGGTCACGCCTGGTACGGCAGCAGCGTTTGGCGGCGTTTCCGAGAATCTGAAGAACTATGGAATCCCGTGTGCCTGCTGTAGTGACGGCCCGTCCGGCATGCGCATGGACAGCGGAATGAAGGCATTTTCCCTTCCGAACGGAACTTTGCTGGCATGTACGTTTGATGATGCTTTGAACGAAGAATTATATTATCATCTGGGACTGGAGATGGCATCGAACCAGATCGACTGCCTCTTAGGACCGGGCATGAACCTACACCGTTATGTCCTGAACGGTCGTAACTTCGAGTATTTCTCGGAGGATCCGATGCTGACAGGACGCATCGCAGCGGCGCAGAGTCGCGGCCTGAACCGCGCCGGCGCTGCCTGCACGCTGAAGCATTTCTGCGGAAACAACCAGGAGAAGAACCGCCATTTCACGGACA
>JAFYZH010000046.1 GCA_017548765.1 Lachnospiraceae bacterium
TCAGGTCCGCCTGAAACACGGACACCGGCAGTTTGAAATATGGTTCGCGCAGCGCCTCGCGGTTGTCGTTCCACAGCTTCCAGATGCGCTCCGTCTGTGCGGCAAATTCCTCGGGAAGCCCGTCCGCAACAGTCTTCCAGTCCTGCGCATATTCCAAAACCTCATCGGTCTCGTAGCTCGGGCAGAACGTCTCGAACAGACAGTAGCCCGACGGAAAATCCGCATATGCAAACCTCTTCGCCGCGATCTTCGCGGTCATGGACCAGATGTCCTCAAAATATGCGGTGCTGTCCGCGTTCCGGCCATTTTCATCCACAGCCGCCCGCTCTTCAAACACCCTATGCTTCGAATATTCCTCCGCGTAGGCAACACATTCTCGCCCTTCGTAGGTGATGGTCGGAAAGCCTCCGCTTTTATCGTTGTAGATCCTCGGGCAATAATACCCGAGCGCGCGATACTCTTCGATCGTACGCTTCCAAACGCGGAGCCTCCCGGCGTCTGTGTAGTCATTCGCCGCGACCTTGATGACGTATCGGTTTCCTTCCTTTGTCTCAATGATGATCGCATTCCGGAAATCCTCATCTCCGAGACTCGAATCGACTACCTTCGCAGAAACCGGTTCCTCATCAAAGAAGAGTCGAACTATACTCTGTATCTCCTTAGTAACCAAATATACTCCTCCTGAAATGTGTCATCATAAAGATGGCCCATAGTTTCCGGGAGGCGACTGGACATACTCCCACAAACTATCTGGGTCATTATATCACGTATATGATGGCACTTTAGTATTCTTTCAAAATTGTAAACTTGACTGTATAAATTCCAGTGTTACATCCTTCGCGATCGCCGACGCTTCGATCAGTTCTTGCTGAGCACATAACGGATCTCGCGCTTATTCCAGCGACGGAAGATCTTCTCCTGCCCATCGAGCCGGTAGCCGTGCTTTTCATAGAACTTCCGTCCCTTCTCGTTCTCTTCCAGCACCCAGATCACAAAGTCCGTGCAGCCCTGCGCCATGCCTTTTTCTTCATAGAACGCCAGCATTTCCGAACCGATGCCCATCCTCACATAGTCAGGATCGACATAGATAAAATGCAGCTCAAACGCGTTCGTTTTATCCTCGTCTTCGCACATGCCGATGCCCATCATTCCCAGGACCTTCCCGGTTTCGGGCTCTTCGTACACATAGAGTGCAAAACGCTTTTCGGATAACCATCTTTCATAGACAGGGATGCGGCCTTCGACCGACAGATTCTGATATAAGTGTTCGTCCGCAACGATATTCTTGTAGGCATATCGACTGCTTTCGACTTCGATCTGTGCGATCCGGCGTGCATCATTTACCGTAGCTTCACGTATCATTTTCATTTCTCCTTTATTCCAAATGCCTCTTCGGCCAATGCGAGTGTCTGTTCGATCGTTCTTCCCTCATCCCGCAGGATCACATGAAAACCTGAGTTAAGCAGTGTATCGTAGGACTCCTGTGAGTTGATCAGTTCGAGGCCTTGACGATAGTTCTGCATGGCTTTCTCGGTGTCCGGTTCGTCCAGGATCAGGCGGTACAGGAACTGCTTCTCCGGATCGGGACGCTCGAAGAAACGACGCACGGAGATCCGCGGATCCGCAAGCATCACCAGAACGTGATCCTCCGGCGAGATCTGCCGCAACGTTTCGATGCTGATATTCGTGTCCACAAAAACCGGTTTTCCCTGCGCGCAGATCTCGGGGAGCATGCGCAGCTCCAGGATCTCGCACTCTTTCTTCACGCCATCGATCCAGGCCTTATACTCCTGCGGCGACCGGCGGATGAAATCATGCCAGTCCACCAGATCCCTGGTGTAGGTCAGGCACGGAAACTCTTTCGCGTCCAGTTCTTTCGGGTAATTATCGTGATAATTCTCCGTACACGCGATGCCGTCATGCTTTTTCGCCAGCTCCTTCACTGTGGTGGATTTCCCGGCGTAAGCATTTCCGATGATGAAATACGCATTTTCAAAAAACAGTCCTTTCGACCGTACCATTTCGCGGTACATCTCGAAGCGGACGCCGCACGTGTAAACGAACTCGCCGTTCGCGATCCGCTGCAAGATCTCCTCCTCCGTCGCCCAGGCGACATCGATCGCCTCCTCGGGCTGAAGCACGATATCCTTAATATCCACATCCTTGCAAAGCAGGTAGAGGTCCTGGAAGTAATTCTTCCGCTGGTAGGTCGCGAAGAGCGTAAACTCCTCCTCTTTCACGACGATGCCCGTCTCCTCCCCGACCTCGCGCACAGCCGACTGCAGCGTAGTCTCACCCGCGACCGTGCCGCCGCCGACGAACTCCCAAAGATTTCCGGCCTTCTTATCCGGGTGGCGCTTCTGGATCAAAAACTCACCCTTTGAGTTGCGGATCCAAACCTCCACGCACACGTAGTATTCTCCCTCGGCAAATGCCTCCCCGCGCACATGCGTGCGCCCCAGAGTCCTTCGCTCACTATCATATAAATCCCATAATTCCATATTCTTCCTCCTAAAACAACTCGTCCAACAAAATATAATAATTCAGTTTCTCCCGGTCCGGTTCGATCCCGAGCGCCTCAAACAGCATGTCCGGGTCGAAGTCGGGATAAACCTTGCCGCCGAAGGTTCCGTCGAAGTTGTGGCGAAGGCTTCGGTAGCCCAGGGCGATGTCCCGCCACTTATCCGCAACGCCGGTGTCCCCGAGGTCAATGAATCCGCTGATCTTTCCATCCTGAATGAGGATGTTCGGCAGACAAAAGTCGCCGTGGGACAGCACGGGCTCGTACTCCGGTTTGTTATCGATGAGCCACTGAAGCAGCTCTTGCGGGTCCTTGAAACCTCCCTCGCCGAAGGTCGTCGGCTCGGCATCGCTGACGTCGACCAGACCATGCTCGACGCGATACGCCGCCTCCGCCAGTTCCGCATCCAGGCTTCGCTCTCTCGGGCAGTCCGTGATATCGACGCTCCACAGCATGCGGAGGGCCTCCGCCAGAAGCGCCAGCAGTTCCTTCGGATGCTCCAGGAAATACTCGTCACAACTCACCTGGCCCTGCACCTTACTCATGAGCAGGTACTGATATTCTTCATTCTTCTCGTAGGCGAGCACCTTAGGCGCCGGGAGTTTCCCGTCCAGCCAACGCATAACACCTACGGTGGCGGCCTCGTCCTCGTACCCGTTTTTCATGATCTTCAGAACACAGTCGTCAAAGATCATGATCTGCGAACCGGATTTCCCGAGGTCGTCCAGTGTATATTCTTTTCCGTCGATCAAAGTCCGGATCGTTTCCGGAATAACCATATCGACACCTCCTTAAACAAAATATGGGAGCATCTGTAGCAGATACTCCCAAGAAAAAATCTATGAAACTATGCTTCCAGGATATCGTCCAGGCAGCGGATCTTCACCGCTGCGGTGGAAACGACGATGACTTCATCGCCCGGCTCGATGGTGCTTTTGCCGTTGGGGATGTGCACCACGCCGTCGCGGATGATGGTCGCCACCAGGATACCCGGATGCAATTTGAATGCCGGATCCATGAAAGGAACACCGAACTTCGTGAAATTATCCGCTGACAGTTCCAACACCTCGACCTGGTTGTCTGCCATGCGGTAGAGCTTCTGGATCTGCTCCGCATGCTCTGTGTTGTTCAGTACACGGATATAGCGGAGAATGCTGTTCGCACTGATGACATACGGAGATACCGTATTATCCAGTTCTACGCCGCGCAGGACGGATGCATAGCTGACGTTGAGGACCTTCGTGATGATCTTCGGTACGCCAAGCGACCACGCAAACATCGAAACGACGAGGTTGCGGTCATCTGCTCCGGTGAGGGAAACGCAGGCATCGCACTTCGCGAGGCCTTCCTCCGCCAGGATCTTCTCCTCGATACCGTCGCCGTAAGCGATGGAAACATCGGGCAGCAGCCGCGCCAGTTCCAGGCAGCGTTCTTTATCAAATTCCACGATCTTAAGTTTCATGTCAGATCTCTGCAGCAGTTCGCCGAGATACAGTCCGATGCTTCCGCAACCGACCATCATAACGCGCTTCACTGTACGCTGCACGACCTTTAATTCTTCTAAGAGTTTCTCCATCTGCTGCGTCTGGGCCAGGATACTGATCTTATCGCCGGGCTCCAGGACGAAATCGCCGCGCGGCACCAGGGCTTTCTTCCCACGGGTGACCGTTGCGACCAGCATGGAGATGCCAAATTTCCTATGTACATCGATGAGGGACAGGCCCGCCATCGGATGATGTTCTGTGATATTCTGCTCTGCGAGGAGCACGTTACCGTCCATGAAGGACTGTACATTTACCGCCATGGGCATCTTCAGGAGACGCATGATCTCATTTGCCACGGCCAGCTCGGGATTGATGATATGGTCAATGCCGACCTTTTCGCGGAACACATCGATGTCCTCCAGATACTCGCGGCCACGTACACGCGCGATCGTGTGACCCGCGCCGAGCTCCTTCGCGATCATACAGGCCATGATATTCGCTTCGTCGGTCGATGTGATGGCGAGGAAAACGTCCACTGCCTCCATTCCGACCTTCTTCAGCACGCTGTAGCTCGCGCCGCTGCCGCAGATACCGGTAACGTCATATTTATCCGTCATGGCCTCAACCACGCGCGGTTTCGAATCGATCACGGTGATCTCGTGATGTTCTTCTGCTAAAAAATTGATCAAACAGGAGCCGATACCACCGGCGCCTACGATAACTATCTTCATCCCTTATCAATCCTCCGTGATCGTTTTTCCCTGCACAGCCTGATGCTGTTTTCTCTCCTCGATGTTCCGCTTCAGTTTCTGCTTCTCGATGATGCGGTAGACCTTTCCGGTCGTGAGACCCTGGACCAGGATCGTAAAGAAGACCGTCAGATAGGTCACATTCAGCAGGATGAGGTAGACATCGGCCGCCAGGAACTCCTTACAGCCCAGAACCAGGGCCAGCGACAGGCCTCCGCGCAGCGCGCTCCATGTCATCAAAGAAACAAATTCCACGAGGGAATAATTACTCGGGAGACGGTTGCGACCGACGATCAGCGACGATGCAGTCACGCCGAAGAGGCGCGCGCACAGCGAGATCAGGATCGACGCAGGGATCAAAATGATGGCATATTCGGAGAACTCGTGCGAGAACGCCGTGATGCCCAAAAGCACAAACAGGATGCTGTTTAAAAGCGTATCGATGATGTCCCAGAATTCCTGGTACAAGTGGTTGTGATCGTACACTTCGCGCTCGCGCTTGATGCGCTCGCAACGGAAGGCGTAGAACATACCGCAGACCACGCTCGCCAGGATGCCGGAGAAACCGCAGTGCTCACAAAGCACGTAGACGGATGCAACATTTACCAGACTGATCATGATCTGCTGCACCGGATCCTTCGTACGCTTATACAATTCAAAGGTCAGGAACGAGATTCCGAAGCCGACGGCAAATGCGCCGAGGACTTCCTTACCCAGCAGGACGATGAAATTCTCCTGCGCGCCGGCGCCGACCATGCTCTTCACGAATACGAAGAGAACAACGCCGGTACCATCGTTGAACAGGCTCTCGCCCTCGATAACGCTCGTCACGCTCTTCGAGAGGCCCAGTTTATTCAGAATACTGGTCGCCGCGATGGGGTCCGTCGGGGAGACGATACATCCCAGGAGCACACAGGTCCAGAAATCCATGGGCAGGTGCGCGATCTGGGCAAACAGGAAAAACAAAAGTCCGTAAAATGTGGACGAAAGCAAGGTCGTAAGCAAAGCCAGCAAAACGATGGGCTTGATGTTCGAGATGAACTTCGAAAAATGGACCTTGCTGGCGCCGGAGAACAGCATGAAGCACAGAACGCCCTCCAGCAGGAAGTGCTCGATATCCACTTCGGTGATGAATTCGACGTCCCAGTCCCACCAGCCGAAATGCTCAGGAGCCACCAATATGATCCCGATCACCAGCGAAAACGCGACCAATGCGATGTCGGCCGGCATCTTGAAAAACTTCGTATTCACCATTCCGATGATGACGATCAGGCTGAGCAGGATCACGAGAAGTAAAAGCAATGTCATGACTTATCCTCCGTTTCCGACTCCTCTATCGGTTTTTATATGCCTCGATGATCTTCTCGATCTCTTTATATACGGTCTCCATCTCAGCGTCGGTACCGATGGTGATGCGCAGGCGATTCTTGATGCGCTCCTTCGGCCACCAGCGAACGTAGATATTGCGCTTCTTCAGTTCGGTGAAGATGTACTCGCCGGGCACGCCGGGATACTCTGCGAACAGGAAGTTCGTCTTCGAATCGGGGACAATGAATCCCATGGCGCGCAGGCGCTCTTTCGCAGCCTCGCGGGTCTTCGTGACCTTCGCCAAAACGTCTCTGAAGTAGGACTCATCTTCCACGGATGCAACGCCGAGCGCGATCGTGATGTGGTTCATGGTGTACGAGTTGATGGACTGCTTCACCGCGTTCATCGTCGCGATCAGCTTCGGGCTGCCGACCGCATAACCGATGCGGATACCCGCCATACTTCTGGACTTGGAAAATGTCCGTACGACCAGAAGGTTCTCGTATTTTTCGGTCAGCTCGAGCACGCTCTCCGCTCCGAAATCCACGTATGCTTCATCGACCACAACGACGCTGTCGGGATTGTGGCGAATGATATCTTCGATAAATGCAGCGCTCTCGGCGATGGATGTCGGAGCATTCGGGTTCGCGATCACCACGCCGCCGTTCGGCTTCACATCCCCGTAGTAATCCTCGGGGCGGATGCGGAAGTTCTCATCGAGCGGGATCTCGGTGAACGGGATGCGATACAACGTCGCCCATACCGGATAGAACGCGTACGTAATGTCCGGGAACAGGATCGGCAGATCGCTGTCAAAGAATGACAAAAAGGCCACAGACAGAACATCATCGGAACCGACGCCGGAGAACACCCGTGACTCGTCGACACCATGATATTTTGCAAGGGCCGCATTTAAAAGATGGATATCCGGATCCGGATACTTTTTCAAGATATCGGTCACAAATTCCCGGCTCTTCTCCTGGACTTCAGGCGCCGGCGGATACGGATTCTCATTCGTATTCAACTTTATTACATTCTCCTGCTGCGGCTGTTCGCCGGCAACGTAGGGCTTGATCTTTCTCAGTTTGTCTTCAAAACTCATCGGTATTTCCTCCTGCACGGTCGCGCTTTTGTTTCTTCCGCATGCGCATCACCAGATAGCAAAGGAATACTCCGAAGAGTGCTCCCGAGCTGTCCACGCAAACGTCAAGCGCTGCTCCCACTCTCCCCGCCACGAAGCTTTGGTGGACCTCATCGGTGATCGCGTAGACCGTGGCAAAAATCCACGAAAACACATACGCGCCCATGCATACATAATACGAGGAAATGAAGAAAAAAGCAAGTACCGCGAGGATCAAATATTCCGTAAAATGGGCTGTCTTCCGAACAATTAAGGAAAATGTAAGAAAAATCTCCGCCTCCCGGTCGTTCGGATCGCCCAAAAAAGGAAAGAGGGAAAAGAGCTTCGAAACGATCTTGTTGCTCAGTGACGAAGACTCTCCTCCCTGCTGCGATGACATGTAAAAGATCAGGCCCATCCACGCCAAAAGCAGGATCGGGGCTATTATCTTTTTTACTCGCATTGTATGTCCTTAAATAGTTCCGTTTTCCTTTAAAACTTCGATGTAACGCTTCAGCGCGTCCTGCCAGCTGGGCAGGCGGTTGAAACCTGCGCGGTCCAGCGCCGTTTTATCCATGCGGCTGTTCGCCGGGCGCTTCGCCTTTACGGGAAATGCATCCGAGGTCAGCGGGCTTACCTTTACCTGGTCCATGCCTGCTGTCTTAAAGATCTCGCATGCGAACTCGTACCAGCTGCAGTAACCCTCGTTCGTCGCATGATATACGCCGTACTTCTCGGTCGTGATCATGTCGACCAGAAGCACTGCCAGATCCGGCGTGAAGGTCGGGGAACCGATCTGATCGGCAACCACGCCGACCGCACCGCGCTCCTGACCCAGGCGGAGCATCGTCTTCACGAAGTTCTTACCATTGACACCGAATACCCAGGAGATACGAACGATGAAATACCGCTCCAGAAACTCCTGCACGGCGAGCTCGCCTTCGTACTTCGTCAGGCCGTAGAAATTCAGCGGCGCCTTCGCGTCGTCCGGCTCCCAGGGACGCTCGCCCTGGCCGTCGAATACGTAGTCCGTGCTGATGTACAGCATCTTCGCGTCGATGTTTTTGCACACGCGGGCAATGTTCCGCGTACCCACTGCATTGACCTTGCGGCACAGCTCCTGCGCATCTTCGGCAGCGTCCACCGCGGTGTAAGCCGCACAGTGGATGACCGCGTCCACGTTCTTCGTCGTGATCACGCGCTCGACCGCCACCGGATCGGTGATATCCATGTCTTCGATATCCACGCCGACCGCCTCGATCTTCCGCTTCGCCAGTTCCTTCATAACGTCATAGCCGAGCTGGCCTTTGACGCCTGTTACCAATACTCTCATGTTAGTAAACCTCTCCGAATATTATAATCTATTGCCGTACATCTTCTCGAAATAATTCTGATATTCACCGCTCAGGATGTTCTCCCACCACTCGCGGTTCTCCAGATACCACTGGATGGTCATCTCGATACCGGTATCGAAGGTGTAAGTAGGCTTCCAGCCGAGCTCGGTCTCGATCTTCGTGGGATCGATCGCGTAACGCATGTCGTGACCGGGACGGTCGGTAACATATTTGATCAGGCTCTCCGGCTTTCCCAGAGCGCGCAGGATGGTCTTAACGACTTCGAGGTTGGTGCGCTCGTTGTGTCCGCCGACGTTATATACCTCGCCGACCTTACCATTACGTACGATCAGGTCGATCGCTACGCAGTGGTCCAGTACGTGCAGCCAGTCACGAACATTCTCACCCTTACCATATACGGGCAGTTCTTCATTTGCCAATGCACGAGAGATCATGAGCGGGATCAGCTTCTCCGGGAACTGATAAGGGCCGTAGTTGTTCGAGCAACGGCTGATGGTCACCGGAAGCTTAAATGTGCGGTAGTACGCCATAACGAAGAGGTCTGCGCTCGCCTTCGAAGACGAATACGGGCTGGATGTGTGCAGCGGGGTCGTCTCGGTGAAGAACAGGTCGGGACGGTCCAGAGGCAGGTCGCCGTAAACCTCATCGGTGGAAACCTGATGGAAACGCTTTACGCCGTAAGCGCGGGAAGCATCCAAAAGTACCTGGGTACCCAGAACGTTCGTAACTACGAAGATGCCCGGATCCGAAATGGAACGGTCTACGTGGCTCTCTGCAGCGAAGTTGATGACAACATCGAACTTCTCCTTCTCGAACAGATCCATGATGAACTTACGGTCTGCGATGTCGCCGCGAACGAAACGATAGTTGGGCTTATTCTCTACGGGCTTCAGGGTCTCCAGATTACCCGCATAGGTCAGCAGATCGAGGTTAACGATCTCATCCTCAGGGTATTTATTGACCATATAATGTACAAAGTTACCGCCGATAAATCCGGCGCCGCCGGTTACTAAAATCTTCATGTGTTTATCTCCTTATCCTTTTTCGATCATTCGAAGGAAAATGTTTCCTTGATGCCTTTCCAAACCTTATCCTTATCGGACAGGCAGATCTCCATGTCCTCGGTGATGGGCCAGTCGATGCCGATCTCCGGATCGCTCCAGAGCACGCCGCCCTCATCGCCCGGATGATAGAAATCCGTTACCTTGTAGGCAAATTCCGCCTCGTCGCTCAGTACCAAAAATCCGTGCGCGAAGCCCTCGGGGATGTAGAACTGCTTCTTATTTTCCGCCGAAAGCACAACGCCGAACCACTTGCCGTAGGTCTTCGAGCTCTTACGAAGGTCGACTGCAACGTCGAACACCTCGCCTGCGATCGCGCGGACGAGCTTACCCTGCGGGAACTGCTTCTGATAGTGCAGGCCGCGCAGAACGCCCTTTTTGGATTTGGACTGGTTATCCTGAACGAATACCATGTTCAGGCCTTCCGCCTCCATATCTCTCTGATTGTAGGTCTCTACGAAATAGCCTCTCTCATCGTAAAAAACGGTAGGCTCGATCACACAAAGGCCTTCGATCTCACAACGTGTTACTTTGATCTTTCCCATGATTCATATCCTCTTTTCAAGTGTTGCTTAAGAATTTACCTTCCATCAGGTCCTTCAGATAAGCACCGTACTGGTTCTTCTTATAGATCTCATAAACCTGCATCAGTTCTTCTTTGCTGATCCAGCCGTTCAGATAGCCGATCTCCTCCAGGCACGCGATCTTACGGTGCTGGTGGGTCTCCACCGTCTTAACGAAGTTCGTCGCATCCACGAGCGACTCATGTGTACCGGTATCGAGCCAGGTGAAGCCCTGACCGAGCAGGCTCACTTCCAGTTCGCCGTTCTCGAGGTAAATGCGGTTCAGGTCCGTGATCTCCAGCTCGCCACGCGCCGAAGGCTTCAGGCCCTTCGCGTACTCAACGACCTTATTATCATAGAAATACAGACCGGTCACGCAGTAGTTGCTCTTCGGCTTCGCGGGCTTCTCCTCGATGGAGATCGCCTTACCATCCTTATCGAATTCCACGATACCGAAACGCTCCGGATCGTCTACATAGTAACCGAAAACGGTAGCTCCCGTCGTCTTCGCAGCCGCATTGCGCAGAAGCTTCGTAAGGCCGTGGCCGTGGAAGATATTGTCCCCGAGGACCATGGCTACCGGCTCGTTGCCGATGAACTCTTCACCGATGATGAAAGCCTGTGCCAGACCGTCCGGGCTGGGCTGGATCGCATACGAAAGCGAGATGCCGAACTGCTTTCCATCGCCCAAAAGGGACTTAAAACGCGGCGTATCATCCGGCGTGGAGATGATCAAAATGTCGCGGATGCCTGCATTCATGAGAACCGATAAGGGATAATAGATCATCGGCTTATCATAGATGGGCAAAAGCTGCTTACTGGTTACTTTTGTGAGGGGGTACAGACGTGTTCCGCTTCCTCCTGCTAATACGATACCTTTCATGTTTCCTCCGTTTCCGCCGCTATCTGCGGCTTCGCTGTATCTCTCTTTTCTCTACATAAAACACCGGAACATGCCGGCTTGCTTGGTTATCTTAAGATATCCTTTAGTCTTCAGTTTCTTCTCCACGAATTCCCGAAACTCCGCATAGCGTTCGTTCAGGTACTCGTGCTGGTTGCCGTGGCAGGACAGGATGTAGTCTAAAAGCGGCTGTGCATCCGTGACCTTCAGACTGTCTTCATGCTCCAAAAGTTGCACTTCTTTAAATGATTTCGACAGGATCGCCTCGCCATTTTCCAGTCCGAATACGTCGTACAACGCGACCTCGGACAATGCGACCCTGGCGTCGAATTCTTTCGCCAGCAAGGATATCTCCTTCATGTGCTCGCGCCCGTAGGTCGAGGCGTAGAAAACGCCGTTCGGCTTCAGGACCCGCTTCACTTCTTTCAACACCTGGTCGATATCTTTGAGGTAAAAGAGTAAGTGGTTCGCGATGACGATGTCACAGGAAGCATCCGGTAACGGTAACGCTGCGGTGCAGTCGAAGTTCAGGAACGTGCACTGTTTCGCCAACATCGGAAGGTTATCCTTCGCATCTGCAAGCATGCCCGCCGAGATATCCGACAAAAGCAGTTTGCAGGGCGGAACGAGCGCCGCATTGGTGCGCCACAGTTCCCCGTTTCCACATCCGAGTTCCAGCACGGTCATGCCTTCGCGGACATCCAGGTTTCGGTATATCCAGGAAAACCAGGACTCCGGGTTCGTCGCGTACCGCTGATGCAAGCCGATACGCGTGCGGATATTTGCAGAGTTCTTATACTGCTCCACCAGCGATTTCTCTAAGCTGATCATGTGGATCAGGTGCAGCATCCGCTGCCAGTTGACTCCGCCCTCGGCGCCGGCATCCATCATCTCCTGCGTCTTCGTGAGCGCTTCTTCAACGACCTGAAGACTCTCGCGTTTCTTCTTCACCAGTTCCAACTGCAAAGCCAGCGAGGAACGAACGTAGTCTTCATCGTCATCATTGACCGTGATATCCATGATCTCCTCTAAGGAAAATCCGAGATATTTCAGGGTCAATACCTTCTGGAGCTTCGCGAAGTCCGCATCCGTGTATAAGCGGTAACCTGACTCGCTGATGTGCGACGGCTTCAGGATGCCCTGCTTATCGTAGAAGCGAATGGTGCGGATGGAAACATTTGCCTTTTTCGCAAACGCACCGGTCGTATAAAATGAGGCGTGTTCCATGTGGCTCCTTTCTCTCTGCGTGAGGGCTCGTCGCCGGTCTCCCATCGCGATCGTGGAAGGATGTGTGCCGTTATCGGTCACACTATGACGTTTTCGGTCCAACTTGACACAATACGTCACCCCTCTCATGTTGCCATTATAAGGGGTGACGTAAGGTTAGTGTCAAGCGTTTTTTTGAATTTTTTTCAAATATTTTTTTGAATCGCGTTTCGCCTTGATTTTATCAGGGTTTGACGTAGCTTCTTCAGGCGGGATCTCCGGTCACGCTGCTTACGGCAGCCTTCCATCCGGCCAGTTTTTCCGCCCGTTCTGCATCTTCCATCTTCGGTTCGAAGGTTTCGGTCGACGCATCCTGACCCGTGACCGCATTCATATCCCAGAAGCCTACGAAGAGGCCGGCCAGCAATGCCGCGCCCAGCGCCGTCGTCTCGATGCAGGCAGGCCGAACGACAGGCCACCCCAGGATATCCGCCTGGAACTGCATCAAAAAGCGGTTCGCGCTCGCGCCTCCATCCACCTTTAGTGCCGGCAGGCCGGGAGCATTTTGCACAGCATCTCCTCCTTCGGCAAATGCCTGCTTAAGGTCCTGCTCCATCGCGATCACGACATCCTGCACCTGGTAGGCGATCGCCTCAAGCGTTGCACGCACGAGATGTTCCTTTCGGAAACCACGTGTCATGCCGACCAGGGCGCCACGCGCATACGGATCCCAATAAGGGGCACCCAGTCCGGTAAATGCAGGCACGAGGTAGGCGCCCAGCGTATCCGGAACGGACTTCGCGATCTCCTCACTCTCTGCCGCCGTCTTCAGGATCCCCAGCGAATCCCGCAACCATTGCACGCAGGCTCCGCCCATAAAGACGCTGCCTTCCAGTGCATACTGCACCTGGTCGCCTACGCCCGCTGCGACGGTCGTGAGCAGGCGATGCTTCGAATCTACCGCCTTAGACCCGGTATTCATAAGCAGGAAGCAACCGGTTCCATAGGTATTCTTCGCCTGACCGGCCGACAGACACCCCTGTCCGAACAGCGCCGACTGCTGGTCGCCGGCCACGCCGCCGATCACTACGCCGTTGAGCATCAGGTCAGCGATCGTACAGGTTCCGTAGAAATCGCAGCTCTTCTTCACTTCGGGAAGCATGGCCCTCGGGATCTTGAAATACGCGAGGAGTTCCTCATCCCAGCGCATCGTGTGTATGTTGAACAGCATGGTTCGGGACGCATTCGTAACGTCCGTCGCATGGATCTTCTCTTTCGAAAGGTTGTAGACCAGCCATGAATCGATCGTGCCGAAGCAGACGCGGCCCGCTTCCGCCTCTTCACGCAGGCCGGAAACGTTATCCAGCAACCATGCCAGTTTCGACGCGGAGAAATACGCATCCGGTATGAGGCCGGTCTTCTGACGGATCACCTCGCCGAACGGATCCGCCTTCAGCGCCTCCAAGGCGTCAGCAGTGCGGCGGCACTGCCAGACGATCGCCGGCGCCAGCGGCTTCCCGCTCTCACGGTCCCAGACCACCACGGTCTCGCGCTGGTTCGTGATGCCGATCGCGCGCACCTGCGCCTGCGGATCGAACTCACGCAGGCGCACCGCACAAGCATGCATCACACGTAGCGACGAGTGCAGGATGTCCATCGGATCATGCTCGACCCAGCCCGCCTTCGGAAAATGCTGGGGAAACTCCTCCTGCTCGCTCCAAACGATCTTCTTATCCTCGTCAAACAGGATGCAGCGGGACGACGTCGTCCCCTGATCCAGTGCCATTACATAACAATTACCCATATCATTCCTCCGATATCAGCGTCGCCCTGCAAGGCGCTCCGTCACAGCCGCCCAGGTTGATCGGTGCCGCATGCAGGATGTAGATGCCCTCCGGCACCGCTTCCAGACGTATTCCTTCGAGTAACACGACCTGTGCCCCGAGTAGTGTCAGGTGCACTTGCATCGGTGCATCCATGGGCCCCACGGTCTGGGATTCATTGCCCAAAAGGTAGATCTTGCGGTCGCGAAACGCTACGGCGGCCTCCTCGCTCACCACCGTGTCGGCCCCCTTGATCAGGATGCGGCGATAGGCATCGCAGTCCGGCTTTTTACTCAGTTCGGACGCCGTCCGCGCCTTCTCGACGATCTGCTTCGCATCTTCCGCCGTCACGACGCCGTTGTGGTCCGCCACGAATGCATAGCCGATCAGTCGCTGAAGATCCATCTCGTCGACCTTCTTCCCCTCATCCAGAAAATGGTAGGGCGCATCCACATGGGTCCCGTTATGCGCACACATGGTAAGCTTCGTCAGGTTGCAAATATCGCCCTTTCGGATCGCCATCACCTGCTCTCGCTCCGGCTGCGGGTCGCCCGGAAACACCACACACGAAAACACTTCCTGTGAAATATCGTAGATCTTCATATTCTACCCCCGATCCATCTGCATAAGCAGACTCATTTGTTTCATTATACCATACCACGGCTCTGCACGCCACCGCAGGCAACAAAAAACCTGCCATCTTACGATGACAGGCTGTCCTCTCTCATAGACATTTCGTGCTTCGCGTGCCCGAAGGGATTCGAACCGTACTAACGCGTTTCGAAATCCCTGTTTTTCGGCTTGGAGCGTGTTTTGTTTGGGGTTACCTGGGTTACCTGATTCACCATGGGCTTGAAGATGCTGTTGATCTTGTCTACATTGTCCTCGGAGCCCCGATGATAGTAGTAATGTTCACGGGTTACCTGTGCGTCCACATGCCCCATTTGCTTGATGATTGCCTTCTCGGTAAGGAGTCCGGCATCCCAAAGAATGGTAGCATACGTCTTTCGGATCTTGTGAAGACTCCGTTTCGGAATTCCGACATACTTGCAGATCCGAAACAGTTTTTTCGAAAACGCGTCACCAATCAGTCGGTGGTCACCGTACATGAAAAGATACTCACCGTTGGGATTGAGAAGCCGGATCCTTTTGACGATTTCCAACGCTTCATCCGGTATTGCTATCCTTCTGTACCCGGCTTTTCCTTTCGTGTGCTCCCTTACGATATAATCGTATCCGTCATGATCCTCACTTTTGTGTCTCGTCTCAGTCCGGCGCACATGCAGCTCATTTCCGACAAAGTCTGTGAACTTGAGCGTTGCCAATTCACCGGCCCGAAGCCCTGTGTAGAAATCCAGAAGGATCCCCAGGTTGGAAAGGGATGATAAATTCGCCGGAGAAGATGTGATCCAGTCTGCGATCTTTCGGATCTCATCATCCGTGAATATCTGTTCCTCATCTTTTACGATCACCTTGCGAAAGATGGTCTTCGGAAGGTGAAAGTCTCCGAAAAAGGATGAAATACTGAAAGAGGTGTATTTCTTTTCCTTTGCAAACCCGAATAACCCGATCAAAATTCCTTTCAGACTGCTCCATGCTTTTGCAGTCAGTTGATGATCATGGATCGTGCTTTTGATAAAAGGGATCAGTATATCCTCGTTGACATACTGAATGTCCTTATTCTCCAGAGAAGTCCCGCCGATAAACCGCTCAAATTCACTACGGGTTTTGTCTATGGTCCCCAGCTCCACTTCTCCGTACGTTATTCGTTCCTTGATCCATTCTTCAAACACATCCCGGATGGTAGGTCTCTCTGCCATCTGCTTATAGTGGGCAATGATGCGCTTTTCCAATGCCTCACGGGTTGTTGCATGGTGCAGACGGTACTTTCCGTCTGACCCCTTTACTTTAGTGTAGAAGTCACCATCCTTCCCTTGCCAGATCGACCGATTGTGCATCTCTAGATATTTTCTGTCTTTTTCCATCTCGTACTCTTTGTGAGAGCCCTTCAGGAACATACTACCATGCTCGGCCAGATATTTCAAGAAATTCGGATCACTTTGCAGTAATTCAAGTGTTTCATTTTCTGTTGTTGTACTCATCATTCAAAGAAGGAACCTGCAGGTTTACGTGGCCACGTCCTATGCCTCCTTCCTTTGGTGTTTTGTCGACCTTTACAGTCTAACTTGATGAAACTGACGCCATTCGGCTGATCAGGCCGAAAACGGGTTATCATCATCATTATCATCAATAGGTATCCAACCGACCGACGAGACTTCTTCTGTCCCTGGTGACGGTAGTGACGATGGTGACGGTCTCAGAGGGAACGAAAGCTGACCGTCACGACCTGCCATCATAGTCATATACAATTCCTGATACGTTTCTTTTGCGACGGGTGACGATTGGTTCTCGTCCCCCACAGTAGCGTCATAACCGTCACTATCGTCACTTTCCCGCCACATGTTGATCACCCGGCCTTTGTTGCTCCGATGTGATTCGTAATGAAGCCCGAGAGGTTTTAATTCAGCTTCGTAGTATTTGGTAAGATACCTGCTCACCACGTTCGGCTGCAGATCCTTTACGTCCAACTCCTTCACGAAGTCCGTCATCAGACCGTTGAACGAATAATTCGAAAGAAAGTACTCAGCGATGCGGTAGATCGCTATCGGGATTTCATTCTTTCTCAGAAGCTTTGGATCCAGTTCCTCCGTGACGATCCATACGTTATGATCCATCTTCATATGAATGACCCGTTCCTCAATGTCACGACCGGTGATTGAGAGGATCGCCTCATCACTGAAATGATTTTCTTTTTGAAGGACCATCAGCGTATCTGCAACTCCGGCGATGCCTGTGGAGCCTGTGATGTTTTGAAATACGTTTGACCCATCCCTTTCCTTTCTGGTATGGTGCACCAAGAAAATGCAGATCCTGTGTTCATCGGCGATCTGCTTCAATGCGCCAAGATCCTGATAATCCTTCGCATAGGCATTTAACTTAGCCGAAACGTTCTCTCGGATCTTCTGTAACGTGTCGATAAAGATGATCCCGACCGTCGGCATCTCTTTGAGCAGCTTCTTGATCTGGCATTCCAATTCCTGACCAATCAAGCCGCAACAGAAACCTATGTGAAGATTCGCCGGAGGATCATCCGTGAGCAGCTGCATCCGATCCTGGATCCTCCAATCTCGGTCTTCTAGCGCCAGATAGACAACGTCCGTTTTCTTTGTAGGTATCCCCCATACCGGTTCGCCTTTCGCGATCTTAATACTAAGCCAGAGCACCAGCCAGCTTTTTCCAATCTTGGAGTCCCCGGACAGGATCGCAAGTCCTGAACAGAGGATACCCTCGATCAGCATCTCCGGATGAGGAAGCGGTTTGTAGTAAAGATTGTCCGCATTGATCAGTTCAAGCGGTTTCATTTGCATATACCTCCTTTTGGGTTTTTAATTCCGATCCCTTCTGTTCAGTGGGAAAACAAAAAGACCGGGATCTACATAACGGTACACTCAGAAGACCATCTCCGATTTCTCGGATACAGCCTTTTCTAAATGTTACGGCTATGTAAATCCCGGCCTAACAGCAATATAGCTGATGCCGTGACCGGCTGCGAAGAATACACTTGCAGTCAATATGTTCTCGGTCCAATCAAATACATTCGAACCGGTTCAGGAGAACCCGCAACAACTTTTCTACGGATCCTCACGTCTCCTTCGAGGCGCTTCGTTCAAGAGTTCATCTTTGAACTGATTACAGTATATCAGTTCATTTTCGTTCTGTCAATAGGTTTTTGTTTCATTTCTGAACTGTTTGTGATATAATTAGTATAATCAACCGATTGGAGGTTTTACCATGCTTGATTCCTTTGAGGCGACATTAGGCGAACGGATCCGATATTACAGAAAGAGAAAAGGCATGACCCAGAAGCAACTTGCAGATCTCTGCCAGATCACGGAGCCTGCCATCCGCAATTACGAACTTGATAACCGCATTCCTGGATATGACACATTGAACACGATCGCATCGGCACTTGACGTGAATTACTTCACTCTAGCTGAACCGGATCTCTCTTCTCTTCCCGGAGCAATGCACGTACTATTCCGCATGGAGTATGCTCATGGGCTAACGCCAAAAGAAATAGACGGTAAGGCCGTGTTAATGATCGATAAACAGAATCAAAACGCTAAGGATGATCTCTTTCAGCAGATGATGAACAACTGGCTGAAGGCAAGAAAAAGATTCGGCAGCGGGGAATGGACGGAGAAACAGTACGAAGACTGGCTGATCCAATACCCCACTGTTTTACCACACGACCCGGTCGAAGAAAGTAATAAAGTTGATAACCGGGACGTGACACGATCGACAAAAAAGAAACATCCCAGAAAAAAATCAAAGAGATCATTAACAGATCAATAGAAACACAAAAGCACCCAAAAGAGCATTTTCTCTTCGGGTGCTTTTCGTCCACTGTTACATCCTCATGGCCTCGGGGCTTTTAAAAATTCCTATGTTTGAATCTATGCCATACTTGACTTAGTTCAGTTCTCCTGTTCCATACATATTGCATTATCAAAATTCCCATTCCAAAAATCCGCGGACGAAATGTAGTACAATTGGCCATTATTCTTCAGATTCTTAGCATAATAACTATCTCCCACAGCCGCGATAGGATAGAACTGATCATCGCTGATATCCGCTGAATTCAACATCTTATCCTCTACCGGATCATACAGATAATACATGTTTTTCCCGTCCGCATAGTACTGGGCAAATATATAACGATCACTGCGAACCAGTCGTTGAACCGAAAACGGCAATTCGTGAACCCGATTTCCGGACAGATCATATAAGGCTCCGGGTTCATCAGCGTCTGAACATTTTACGATGTAACCGTCCACAAAATCGTATCCGACGGGTCCCTGCTCCGAAATTATCAGGTTCAGTTTGCTGTTCGCTATATCGTAATCGTATACTCTTGTGAAGTCATGCTCTTTCTGTGCCTGAACATACGCTTCCCAGTCTTCCGCAATATTGGGAAGTTGGTCATATGGGATATCAAGACCGATGCAAGTGAATAACAAATGATCATTATACTCTGCCAGATTTTGAACCCACAGATCATAGAGATCGTCTGCGCTGAATATCTCTTCGATCTTCCCGTTATCCAAGCCCATTCGGAAAATGCCGACCTTTTGTTTCTCCAACATTTTACCGAATACCCACTGCTCCACACCGGTATTTTCGTCGGTCACTTTGAGCAATTCTGTATTACAGATGTATAAGCGAAAATAACTGTCCTCTGTATATAGTTCGTCTTTGCACGACGGAAATCCAAAATCCAATTCAGCTATGATACGACGGTTCGCCCCCTCTCGGTCTGCCCGATAAAGGATCGGATATGAAAAGAAATAACTGCAATCATCGCGTAAGCTAAACGCTTTGCCACCGAGATCATAGGCCATACAAAACTTAGTAAGCAACTCTCCGAATTTATCACGTTTTGGACGAATATGCTCACATCCGGGATCCAGACAGTATGGTAAGCTTTTACCTGAAGAGACGTTAAAAACATACAGCGCCTCTTTACTAAATAAAGCATGATCCTCAGAAAATACATTGCCATCAACATATAACTCTTTATCGTGCTTCTCTGTCGGTGCAACCGATATTGTAGTTTGTTGTTCGATAGTCGATGAACGAGTATTCGCGTCGGCTGTATTTGAAGAATCTTCTTCTGTATCGGAATGCTTACATCCAAAAGGAACCAGCAGGATAAATACTGTCAAAACATATGCTAAATAGCGCTTCATGAAGCTCCTTTCGACTGATAATATGCATCAAGCTGTTTATTTAATTCTTCGATCAATTCTTGATATTGGGGTGCTTCCATCTCCTCAAGAATCGCATCCACATCATATTCATCATTTATCATCCATCGATACGTCTTGATTTCCTCATCATATGCATACACCAATATATCCTTGAATAATTTCGTATATGGATATTCCAAAAAAGCCGCTTTCATCTCATCTGACAGTTGCGGAATAAAATCATGTACTTCGCCGACTTCGATCTGGGAAAGTAGTTCCCTTCGTTTGGCGATCTTCTCCTTTCCTTCCAACGCCGGAAGGAGATATTCCTGAATGTCAGGATCCGTGTAACAAACAGCAAGGATCTTGAATGCCAGATCTTTCTGTTCTGATTTCTTTGAGATACCATAAGACATATTCAGATTCATGTATGCGGATGTTTTCTGCAAAGGGATTTCAACGTATCCCGGCAACTCAGATCTTCCACTTTGGATGATCGCGAAGGTACGATCTGTGGATACGTCTTCCATTACCGGATAAGATAGCACACCATTTCGAACATCCTCCGCCATGACAGATATCAAATCTCTTAGTTCTTTTTCTTCGGAAAGGTCTACAAAACGCTTGCGTTGCAGATCGAAGGGAATACTGTATAAGTATCTACTATAATCCGTAAAAGCCTCCAAGAGATCTAAACTTTGAAGTATGATCATCTTATCTTTCTGCCCTGATCGATCATATATCTCCCTAAACATCTCGTACGAACCATCATAATCTGAAAACAGATCAGCATGATCCTCCGGCACATACATATATTTTGATAATCCTATGGACGTCGAAGGACTGACCGTAAGCGGTATAGCATATACATTTCCGCTCACAGTTGTAAATGCCCACTCATAAGGAGTAAAGAAATCCTTCAACGCTCGTCCATCATCGGAATTCAGATAGTCTGAAAGAGGAACATACCTCTCCTGAACGAAATCCATAGCCTTAAACACATCATAATTCCAACTTCCCGTGAACAATACATCGAAAGGCGGATTTTCCGACTCATACTTCTCCAACCATGGAATCCTATCCTCAATTTTAAAAGCACCGGTACTGACAAACTGGATCTCACAATCGTACCCCTTCTCCATGAGCAACCGATTGATCTGCTTCTGTCCTTCTAAATTCGGAACGCCATAGGACCCCAACTCCCAAGTAATATGATTGCCGGCGGCCGGATAATCAACAGTTTCCGTCGATGCGATTATTTCTGCCTGCCCGGCTTTTGTCACTGCATCACTACTCTCTACCGACGTATCCGCAGAACTATGAAGCTCAGAAGATACCGAACTATGAGGTTCAGAAGATACGGTGGAATCCTCAGAAGCGCATCCAAATAAAGCAATTGAAAATATAGAAAATATTACCAAACCTATTATCCTTCTCATCTCAGGCTTCCTCCTGGCTAACATAAATATCGGGATTGATCCCCATCAATCCCGATACAACAAAAATCAAGACCTTATTACGGAATTGTCACTAAGCTAGGGACATAGAAATCCACTTGCTGATAATAGGCGTGGTGCGTTGACTCTGCTCTGTAAAATCTAAAATTATTACTGGGTACATTCATATGATAATTGCAACCATATTGCCCTACGGTGCCGCCATAATAGGATGCATCAACACCAATGTCCGGTCCGTCTACACCAAGATAATAAAATGTAGCCGAAACTGAAGTAGATGTGCCATACTGAGATCCTGATATTGTAGTCTCCGCCTCAGCGTACTTACGATCTTCTGATATCTTGTTTCTAGCCACAACGTGGCAGTTCCCAATGTAGCCTTCCTGCGAAGACACATAATCATCAGCAAATACAACACATACCTGAACCGCAAAAACCAAAGCCATGCATAAAAGTGTAACCATTTTCTTCTTTCTTGACATAATGAAACCTCCTTAAAATACATTTGAAATAATACTAATGCGGCAACTTATTCTACTTAGTAAGAACAATTACTCGGTCTGCAAACACATATTCAGTTGTATCACAAAATGCGAATAAATCAGCTGTGCATTTTCGGAAGACTTTTAAGACATGCATTCAGACTGAGCCAATTCGTCTTACTAATTATAGCAATATCACATAATTGCATTGCTGTCAAGTATTTATGGTAATATTATTTATTTTTTTCTACTCGACGGTCCATTCGATATAATTGTATTGCATCACATCATCCGAAAACTTCATTCCGAGTTTTTGATAAAAACGGAACTGCGTTTTCATTTGCGATCAGATAAACTGCTCTGCCTTTTTCGCCCCCTGCCAGTTCGTGAGCCTGCTTCATCATCTTCGTAGCTATGCCACGTCTCTCATAGTTCCGATCGACACCCAAATCGGTGACATAAAGCCAGTAGCAGTAATCCGTAAGCCCAAAAAGGATACCTACGATATCACTATCCCGGCTTGCTTTAGCTGTCAGTTTATACCGACACTAAATGTATTGTCTCGCAAACTCGACCGCAGCAGCGATATCCTCCTCATTTGGTCTGCCCTTATGAATGCCCTTAAACTCACCTTTGCAATGGAACTCTTTCCCGTCCATGGGGATTCCGACTTTATCAGCTACTTTCTTCACCTTCTTATAGGTCGAGTTGAGCATCGCAGCAGATCCGAAATTGATGATCTTTCCGATCTTCGTTTTATCTAGGGACGCAACAAATGCCTTTACTTCCGGATCGATTGTGAAAGCATAGTATGAATTTCCGAGGAACAGATAGTCCACTGCCTCATTGACAGGTTCGCTGATGGGAAGCGCCTCTACGCCTAACTCTTTGGCGATCGCCTCTGCAAGTCTTTTCGTGTTTCCGGTTTTGGTGTAATACCTTACTGCAAATGTCATAAAAAAGCCTCCTTTTCACTCTTCGGGTGCTTTTCGTCCACTGTTACATCCTCAGTTTCGCCAGGAGTGGTATAAGATTCTCTACTTTCCGAAACGCTGAAGGCTGTAACGATGTCTGTTGACTTCTTCGGAAGAATAATACGTTTTGAAACTTACAGTTTCAAAATATCTAACAGCGTATATTCGCCCTTTCGAATCTTTGAAATCTCATGGTATTTCTTGATTGCTGCCAAAAGTATATCAGGATTTGAAAAATAATCCTTTACGAAGCTGTAAGACTTCACACTAGACATCCTTAGGTCTTCCTTACAGAAATCACTGGGTTTCTTTCCGGACTTCTTAAACTCTTTGTACTTATCTTCATTGAAAATAATCAACATCTCGATCTCTGGAGCCGTGATTACATTGATTACATCCACTTTGTGCTCGTAAGCCTTGCTAAGTTTAAAATTCTCATGTCTGGAATCAAGAATTCTAATAACCGATATCTTCTCCAAGAAACCTTTTCTTAAGTATTTCTCTTCAAATCGTTTGCCATCTCGACAGCGTATGACCTCTTCTTCCAACATTTCCTCTCGGGTGAAAATCAGAAAATCATTATCCAGAAGAATGTCCATGATAGCATTCTCAGCTGAGCCCTCACATATACAGGCCTTGTACTTCGCTAATTTCATAAACCCCTCCTACTTGAGCGCTGCAGCCATACTTTTCTTCAGCCGTATATACGCTTCATACATAGGAGTTGTTCCCTCCAGGAATCCGCTCTGATAGGCATCACTCTTCTTTATATCATTTCTTTTCAAAATCGTACTCAGGTTTTCAACTGTGATCCCGTGTCTGTTCCTGATTACATAAATACTGTCATTTCTGTCATATTCATCCAATAATTCAGGATAGTGTGTTGAATAGATCAATGTACCACCGTACTTATTTAACTTGCTATCCATAAAGAAGCGCATCAATGTCGTTACAATCTCTTTATTAAAGTGGTTTTCCACCTCATCAACGACAAGGTACCCACCCTTTTGCAACACTTCCTGAGCCAGCGTAAACGTGATCATACCCTTTACAGTACCTGAAGACAAATAATTATTCAGCTGAATCGGATCATTCATTACGATCTCTTCTTTCCCCTTAAACTTCAGGCGAATGACTGACTTTTGATCCATCTCATCAAACTGCAGACTTTCAACCGTCGGATCTAAATAAGTAATGACCTCTGCCGGTATATTATCCGAAAAAGGAAGTACATTGATATTCGTGAATTGCAGCAAATTCACCACCCTCATGTTTTCCCCGGTCTTCTTATTATGTGCGATCATAATACTGACATCATCAGGCAGAAAATCCTCCTGTCCACTTCTAAGCATAACAGGTTCCTTTCCAGCAAAATCAAACAGAGCCTTACGAGTAATCACCTCAGCAGCCTGCTTCGACCATAAGTTTTCTGACAGGATACTATATACGATTCCCTCCGTCTTTGTCTGCCTCGAAGTGATCATGGTTTCAAGACGGCATATCTCCTGCTTTGTCTCTGAGTAGAAGAAGATGTTTAAAACTGCCTTTGGAGCATTTCCCAAGATATCCTTGTTTTCAATGTGATTGATCGGCTCATTATTTAGTATCCCCAGCGACAAAAGTATAACCTTTAATACTGATGTCTTTCCTGAAGCATTAATTCCTATAAAGCCATTAGCCGGATTCAAATATATATTTGAAAACAAGGGATAAAGGCTTTCTTTCTGGTCCTCTGATACTCTCTGCTGTGCATATAAGCTTATTTCAAGCTTCTCCTTAAAAAGCGGTAAACCGTCCGCTGTGATTTTCAGAAGTTTCATACCAAGTGCCTCCATAATTAAAAACGGTTTTTGTGTTAATAAATCCTTCCTGCAGCAAGTATACCACAGGCCCGGAGAATTATCAACGGGTTTTTCGTTTTTAAATCTCAATCAGTACATACATTATCACACTTTCCAATCGAAGAAAGTAATATAATTGAAAACCGGAACGTGACACGATCGACAAAAAAGAAACATCCCAGGAAAAAAGCAAAGAGAACTTTGACAGATCAATAGACCCACAGAAGCACCCAAAAGAGCATTATCTCTTCGGGTGCTTCTCATTATTCTCGGATGTCATTGCACGGCTAGTGCACATGTTTCGAAGAAACATCAGCCATCGCTCCGCGATGATTTGGTAGAGTTTGGGCGAAGCCCAACAAGCACGCGTGTAAGATGTGACCATCTACACGCCCTGCTTGCCACTATATAATTGTTTCGGAAATCGGTACCGATAAATGCTGTATTACAACTCATACATGAAATCAGTCTGCACCACGTCACTCCCTCAAATCTCCTGAGTAGAGGTCGTGAAAAATATAAAGAGTAGAATAATACAAGTCTTCCATGGTTTCGAGGTCGTTCAAACCAGGAGTGAGAAAAAAGCATTCATCCTCGTCCGCATCTTCATCATACTCCTTTTCCGGTTTTTGTCTCGCAGGTATCTCACGCGGAATAATAAGACATGCACTTCGAATAAACAAACACATCCAATACGCCAATTCTTCTTCCGAACAGTTTAATAAATTAAGATGTTCTATCATCCAGTCAAAAGGTGGGACATTGACATATTTAAAGTATTTTTCATTGTCCTTGTAATAGAGATACTCGTCTATATAGCTTAGCAGATCACCTTTATCAATTTGTTTAGAAATCATATCTCGCGGTACAATTGGAAAAATCCGAGGATTTACGTTTCTAAAGACTATTTTAGGATAATTCCTAGCGCGATGAAAATACTTACCACCTTCATACAGTAAATCCTTCTCCGTTACAAGTTTCAATTCCCTTATATCATTTCTAAACACATCCAAATAATCATATTCCCAGTCTTTCTCAAACTGAAGAAGAGGAATGTTATTCAGCACCATAATAGCATTTTTCACTTCATCGTTCTGTCGCAAATATTCCGTATATAGAGAACGCACATGTTGATGGAGCGGATCAATGTAATCCGCTATTTGACACAGAATAAACAGTCTTTTCTCATTCTCATGATCAATACAAAAGTTTCGAGCAAGCTCCATGGTTTTCGAATCAAAAATCAGTTTTGTCTTCTTACTACTATGAGCTTCTTCGGGGGTGGTGCATGCAGAATGATCATTCTTTTTCGATTTATGCACCATTTTTCGGGACATCTCATCCATATATCCACGAAACAAATCACACATCACATCTGAAAGGTTCCATATATCTGCATCGATACCGTGATCTGTTAATTCATCAGCCAGATTCTGCTGAACATGCTCCTCTAAATCGTTGATCTTCTCTATAAGAGCTTCTTCATTAAAATGTGTCTTCATATAGTAAGCATCCGTACGTGTCATTGGCCTTTCACCGTAATACACCTTAGATGACTTTCTGTAATTAGTTTCTTTTTGAAATGGACACGCCTCGCTTTCATCATCTACATCTTCCGATGAAGCCAAATCGCAGAAGAAATTCATCATGAACTCCGGTACCGTCATTTCACTCATAAAGAAAGTCTTACATATTTTCAAATAGTCTTTAAATTCCATATTTGCCCTCATTTTTCCCCAAAAAACGGGGATGTACCCAAACGTACCCAAACTGACGTAGGCCACTTCGGGTTTTTTGATATTCTTCAGTCATGGATTGCGCAATCTAAGTACATTATAAAGGAGGATGTTATGAAAAACAACTCTAATTCGCAGCCTCGTAAGGGCTGCAAAGATATGTGGAACGCTTTTATGGTTGAAGGCGCGGAATTTGTAATCGGTTCAGATATCCCCATCTGTCCCTGTACAGCCCAAAACGTTCCAAAACAACTCATTTCCTATGTTGAAGCGAAACATCTCTGTAAACTCCACCGAGCAGAGGGCGCGGATTACCATGTGGATGCATTCGTGCATTTCTACATCGACGATCAGAAATTTGATGGTCCGCAATCCGGAATTTGGATTAAACCTTATGAAGCCCTGGAAATCATCCGTCATTTTTCCGGTGCCATCACACCTGACTTTTCAACCAATGCGGACTTTCCGGATCCTATAAAGCGAAATAGCACCTATAAGATGCGCGCTTTCGGAAGGTGGCTCTCTGAAAACAGTCTTCAGGTTATCAATAACGTTCGCTGGGGGACCGAGGAAACCTGGGAATACTGCTTCGATGGAATTCCGTATAACAGCATAGTTGCCATCGGAACAGTCGCAAGTGGTATTAATATTCTTGAAAATCGGCCTGATTTCGAAAAAGGCCTCTTCAAAATGGTTGAATTACTTAAGCCTCACACTATCTTGGTTTATGGTTCGGCCAACTACGAGTGTTTCAGGGCTTTATCAGCCATGGGCATACGCATTGTACCATTCATGAGCGATACAAACATCGCTTTCTCCGTCAAGAAAGGAGGTGAAAAAAATGAGTAAACCGGAAAGCGGTCATTTCAAGGGTACAATGGGGCAAAGAAAGTCGCATAAAAATATCTTCAACACCCCGGATAAACATGATATAATCGTTCCAGAAGGAATCGATACCCGGGAGCATCCCACAAAGTACAAGCAAATGAGTTCAAAAAAGCAGAAGGAACTCAGAGCAAAAAGGGAAGCTCGCACCATTACAAAAGAAGAGTATAAGCGGCTTGAATGGCAAAGGCGTTTAAATATACGTCGAAAAGCAGGTATTGATGATTTTTGGGAACGTGAGCAGGCTCTTATCGCTTTAAACCTGCCAACGACCCGCAACTGGTCAGCCGAACAAAGAGCCGATATATTAAAAGGTAAGCGGCCAAAATTCAAGGGTGTTACGATTCAAAGCCACCACAAGTACAGCGTAGCAAGATATCCTCATCTGGCAAATAATGGAAAGCTTATCTATCCGGCGACATACTCGGAGCACTATAATCGTTGGCATGGGAAGAACTATAAAAACAGTCGACCCGGAAAACCTGTTAATCCACAATACAAAGAAGAATTCTAGGAGGTATTTACATGGAGTATGAATTCAAACCAGGAAAGATCGGTCTCAAAATCAAATCTACACACTCGATGGCAAAATGCATAGCCATTATTCGGAAATATAACCCTATTTCAATGGGAGAGATTAAAAAGGCAATAGAATCATCTGAATACGTTTTGACATGCCCATACATAAGTCATCCGGGTGTTCGTATGATCCGCAAATGTTATGATGAGCTGTCAAAAGCAGGCATTGAGGTTGATATCTACGAGCATGAGCGCCTCACCGACCGGGAATTATTGTCAAACCTTATAGCCTCTCATCGGCAGACCGAGCGAGAGGTAAGAGCCCAAGTCGATGCAGAGGTTGCATCCGAGGAGAGTGACTAGTAAACCGCTCTGCATACAAGCACATGATTCTGTAGAAAGGATGATATTGTGTATCAATGACTTACGAGCACTTTTACTAGTTTCAGCGCATAATAATTCCCCGTCCGACGTGCGAGGCGAGTTCACGTTTTTTCTAATTCGTATATACGATCAAAAAGAGCCGGCACAGATCTGTCGGCTCTTTCATTAGTGTTATTTCTTTGAAGTTATAGGAACACACAAATGCAATCTAGGGCCCTTCATAAACAGGCCTCCTATATTATTCTGCAGTTGTATTCTACACGCCCTTCTTTGCGCTTCCATATTTTTCCGTTTCTTCAGCAACCATCTGCGTGGGTGCAGTACCCGTGTCGTAGACAACCTCCGACTCAAGACAGCGGGTTAATACTTTTCAACCGTTACATACTTACTCAGTCTGGCTTCTTCACACAAGGCTACCAGACTCCCATAAATGGGCGTCTCTATACAACCATCCAGATTTATGTCGTTCTATTTCGGTAGGGCCATTATTTATTTCTCTGTCAAAACAATCATCAAGAAAAGTATACAACAATCCACCACGTTTTTCAACCTTCCACCACGTTTTGAGGTATTAGGTTTTCTCCGGTTTCAGCACTAAAAAAGAGCACGATTTCGTGCTCTTTTCGCCTGAAAAAACGATTATTTACTACGCCTTGAACGTCTTTTTCATCCTTAGGGGTTACCATCGAGGTTACCTTTCTTTTCCACCGCATTCGAAAGGCTCTCACACTCCTTTCGCTTCATGTAGGTTTCATGCGGCTTTGCGACGTTTCATATAAGCATAAAATAGCGTGCCCGAAGGGATTCGAACCCCCGACCCACGGCTTAGAAGGCCGTTGCTCTATCCAGCTGAGCTACGGACACAAACTGCTGAAACGCAGCGTCCACTTTTGAAAAACGAAAGTCCCGTCGCCGGGACAATGTTTACAAAAGTAATCGGGGCGACAGGATTCGAACCTGCGACCTCTCGGTCCCTAACCGAACGCTCTACCAAACTGAGCCACGCTCCGAACTGATTGTGTATGAGATCGATGATCTCAAGCTCCCCGAGTAGGACTTGAACCTACGACAGCGCGGTTAACAGCCGCGTGCTCTACCGACTGAGCTATCGAGGAAAATTGTTACCTTGCATATTATAGCGACTTTGCAAGGGATTGTCAACCGTTTTTTCAAACTTTCGCAAAAAGGTCGGCCGTGGTGCCAAAGCGCCACAGCCGAATACTATGCGAACGATCGATTAAGCCAGTTTAGCCTTAGCTACCTCAGTCAGCTTTGTGAAGCCTTCTGCATCGTTGATCGCCATATCCGCAAGGATCTTACGGTTCATCTCAACGCCTGCAAGCTTAAGGCCATACATGAACTTGCTGTAGCTGATCTCGTTCATACGGCAAGCCGCATTGATACGAGCGATCCAAAGCTGTCTGAACTGTCTCTTCTTCTCTTTTCTGCCTGCGTATGCGGACGTAAGTGCGCGCATAACAGACTGCTTCGCTACTCTATACTGTTTGGATCTGGCACCTCTGTAACCTTTTGCCAGCTTCAAAACTTTATTATGCTTCTTCTTAGCGTTTAAGCCGCCCTTAATTCTAGCCATTTTTGATTCCTCCTAATTCTTATAAATACGGTAAAACCTTCTTCATATTCTTAACGTTCGTCTCATCCATGATAGCGGACTGTCTGAGATTTCTCTTTCTCTTCGTAGACTTCTTGGTTAAGATATGTCTCTTATAAGCCTTATTTCTCTTCAAAAGACCGGATGCGGTTTTCTGAAAACGCTTAGCAGCTGCTCGCTTTGTCTTTAACTTGGGCATGATTTAAATCCTCCTATACTAATGAATGTACCGATCGCGTCAGGAACGCTTTTCGGCCAATACCAAGCTGATGCTTCTTCCTTCGATTTTTGCCGGTTTCTCGATGACTGCGATATCCGAGAGCTCTTCAGCACACTGATCGAGAAGCTTCTTCGACTTCTCCATGTATGCCATCTCACGGCCACGGAAACGCATCGACATCTTTACCTTATTTCCTTTTTCCAGGAACTTCTTCGCGTCACTTACCTTGCGAACGAGATCGTTGGTATCGATATTCGGCCGGATCTGGATCTCCTTGATCTCGATTACCTTCTGCTTCTTTCGCGCTTCTTTTTCTTTGCGGGCAAGTTCATAACGATACTTACCGTAATCGATGATCTTGCAAACCGGCGGCTTCGCCATCGGAGCGATCTTGACTAAGTCAAGCTCAGCTTCTTTTGCAAGCTTCATTGCGTCCTTTGCGGACATAATACCAAGCTGGGAACCGTCCTCTGCAACGACACGGACTTCCTTATCCCTGATCTGTTCGTTAATAAATAATTCGCTGATGTCTGACACCTCCTAACGATGCAGTCTCCGAAAACGGAGCAAAAATAGAATTAAAAAAAGCCTGCATAACAATGCAAGCCATCCACTCATAACAGCCGAAAAGACACGCGCCCAAGCGCTTCTTCGGGATATGAACCGTAGTCACAGTCTATGTGATCTTTCGACACATACGTGCTATGGTGAGAGATGAACTCTGCTTGCTTGTTAATTCAACGTGAGTACTATACCACGTTTCTTTTCGGCTGTCAAGCGGTAAATGTAATTTTTTTGTTTTAATTGCGGATGACCTCTAGTGCGTGTACAGATCTGCATTGACCCTAACTTCAAATCCCTGATCATCCACACGGATCTCGATCGCATCCTGATACCATTTGCGATTGGAATAGCACGATAACAGGATCACCTGCTCGTCCTCCTTCAGCGTATAATACTGCGGCTCGATCCGATTATAGAAGGTCGCGAGGTCTTCATAGCACCTCATTCCATAGGTATCTTTCCAGGAATACTTCGTCGGTTCGACGCGGATCGGCGACTCGGCGTCGGCACGGATGGGCAGGATAGCCGCTACCTCGTCCTGGGAATATGCCGCCAGGACGGGCAATATGCCGTAGCAAGCCATCTCGCGGCATAAGAAGACTATATCAGAATCCTCGATATCCGATATCATTTCGATCGTAAAGTAACGATAGTTATAGTAGAGAACATACGTCCCGGTCTCAACGAGTACTCTTGAGTTGTCGTGGTCGACCGAGTACAGGTAGGACGGGCTTTTTTCGATGAATTTCGTAAACAACCTGTTTTTCTCGGAAGGCATGAGGTGCAATTCGTAATTATGCTCATCCGTCTTTTCATACATTTGCCGGTCCAGATTATGCGTCACCTCTCGGATCACTAATTCCGAGGTTTGGTCAAAACTGAAAATGCGGATATCCTGTGCTTTCGACTGCATCCACATATACAGCACCCCCATAAAGCCCAAAATGACGAGCAGCGGAACCAGCACGATCATAGATACACGGGTGAAACGAGCGGTCTTTCCGCCCCTCGCAGCTGTCCAACTGTCAAACAGCCCCGCCCTCTCTTCTGACGAATGGATCTGTGCAATGTCCTCGAGATCCTCCGTTTTCTCATGGGCTTTGCCGGAATATGCCCGCCGGATCTCAACACTCACATAATTCGAAGAATGCATCAGGTAATCGATCATGACACGCTGCGAGCGCACCGTGAGTTCGGGAGTGACCTTCTCTTCATAGAGATTCCCGGGACAGATATCCAGTTTCTCCCGGATATTCTCCGGGATACCGATCACTTCCATCAGTTTCTTCCAGAGACGCTTCGAACGGATCATCGTCATATGCGATCCGAAACCATACAGATAGATCTGGTCGCCGTTTTTCTCCTTTGAAGTCGAACAGATGGTGATGTCAGATCGTGCGATGGTGCTCGAAACGAAGAAAAAGTGCGTACGGTAAATGCTCTCCGGTCCGATGATGACCAGATCCAGAAAATCTCCGATAAAGGCAACCGTAGCCGCAAAACATAACAGGCCGGCGATCGTATTTCCGTTTCTCAGGATCAAGCATCCCAAAAGCAGGAAGAAGGCGGCGCCCAGAACGGCCACGATATGGTTCATGCGGGAAGCTGCAAAATAAACGGAGGGGAATTCCTTCTCCTTCTTCTCCACTGAATGATCATTTTCGTTCATGGTTTCGGGCATAGTCTTCTCCTCCGTATATATTTATTTCTTATCTCTGCGGTTCTGTGCGCGACGCTCCTGGATCATGGAAAGCGCGAACAGGAAGATCAGGAAGCCGACGAGCAACAAGATCACAACTGCGATCAGGATCGCTATCCAATTGATGCCGCCTTCGTTCTCTTTCTCTTCGGACGCGGTCGTAGTCTCCTCTACGGTCGTCTCCTGCGCCGTCGTCGTGTCCTCTAGAGTCGTCTCAGCCTCCGTGGTCGTTTCCGCCTCCGTGGTCGTCTCCGCCTCCGTGGTCTCCTCTTCCGTGGTCGTTTCCGCCTCGGTCGATGTCTCTGCTTCCGAAGTCTCCGTGCTCACATCCGAGCTCGACTCTTCAACAGCCGTTGTCTCCTGCGCCGTCGTAGTCTCCTTTGTCGGCTCGGTAGGCTTCTGCGTCTCCGGCACTTCATCTGTCGGAGCAACAGTAGGATCTTTTACCGTCTCAGTCGGAGCTTCCGTCGTCGGCTCGACGATATCCTTAAACGCTTCCTTCGGAATGTTCATGTGGCCGATCATGGTCGCATAAACAAGCTGGGAAACTTCCTTCAAATGCTTCTGGATACGATCTTTGAAATTCGCCTCCAGGAACTCGATATTGTCGTAAGGCTCATTATGCATGATCTTACCGTTTTCAACCAGCGGCGAGTCGGTCTGGTACATATTGTCCCAGTCGCCTCCCATCCAGTTTGACGCCTCAAAGTAGATGTAAGGCTTGCCTGCCGCGGCAAATGCGGCGTGATCGCTGCCGGTCATCTTCGTCGGGGTCGGCCACTGGCCGTTAACCTCCGGGTGGATGGACAGTTTCACATCGTACTCATCAGCCAGCTCCATCATGCTGGTCAGAGGCCACATTTCGGTAAATGTTTTTGTATCGTCATGATAGTTGCCGCTGTAGATCATCAGGTTATCGCCTGCAGCCACACTGTCGACGTTGATAACGCAGATGATGCGGTCCATCTCTTCCTGCGACAGGGATGCCACATAAGCGGTGCTTCCCAAGCAACCGGGTTCCTCGCCGTCAAACAGAGCGAAACGCACGCTGTACGGCAGGTCCATCTTCGCGACACGCTCGGCATTTTCCAGAAGGACGCCGACGCCGGAACCGTTGTCATCACAGGCAGGCGACCAGGCGCCGTCATAGTGCGCACAGATCAGCAACATGTAGTCTGAGTTTCCCTTTTTGTCGAAGATCAGGCTCTCACCGGAGAACGGTCCCCAACCATGCGTACTGTCTGCTGCAAACTCGCAGGTCGAAACCTTATAACCCCAACCGCTCACCAACTTCTTCAGCCACGCGCGGCAGTCTGCATTTGCCGGGGTGGTCGAAATGCGGAACGAGTACTCCTGACTCAGTTTTTTCATGTATTCATAGGCCTTCTCGCCGAATGCCTCATCCGCATAAACTTTACTTGCGCCGCCCAAAGCGCCGAGCAGGCCGGTCCCCTGAAGGATCATCGCCATCGCCAGCACCAACGATAAGGCCGCCGTCGCAAGTTTTGTCTTCATCCCATATTTCATCCTTTTAAGCTCCTTTTTTGAAAGCAGTGCAATCCACACCATCCGTAAGATCACGGTCCTACCCCGCAAAAAAACTTAGAGGCGGAAAACACCACCTCTAAGTATAACTGAAGCATTATTTTTTTTCAAGTCATTTCTTCATCGTCAATATCCCAGATCCGCCTTCAGATCTGTCAACATGATCCGGATCGCTTTCGTATTCAACGGATATCTTTCGGTCTCAAACGTCCAGATCAATGAACCTCGTCGGAATGTCGATTCATATTTCCGTATCTTCATAAATGCATTATTTCGGTATTCCATGTCATCCATCATACCGAAATGTTCCCAGTACAACTCTCTTCGTTCTCTTATGTTCAACAGTGTAAAATCCGGATGGACCGTGCCCGAGCCGATCTGTAGCGGCTTTTCATATAAAAACGGTATGGACATTTCATCCAGGATCTCTGCTATGATCACCTCTGACTTCGACCGAACGCGTAATCCCTGTCTCGTATAATACTCCGGTGCTTTTTCGCCAAACTCCAGCCTATCATAGTCTTTATTCTTCCATTCTCGAATGTAAGCTTCATCCGGCAAACGATGTGGTCGGATCAATCCCCTTTTTCCTAAAACCATCTGATCTAAAGCATCTTCAAATGGATCCGCCGAAGAAGCGCTTAGCTGTTTCAATCTCGCGATCCGCTGTTCTATACTATTTATCAGTTTTCGATCATATTCGATCTGAGCTAAAGTTTCCGCTTTCTCCCTATCCTTTTTGGGTATATAGTCTCCTGTTGGCTTTGATCCACGATGCCTCATAAAAAATTGATAGCCTTCACCACGACTGATCACGCGAAGACCGGCACCATCAGGAACCAATGAAGTGATTTTTCCCAATTCGGAGGAAACCCTCCTCAATTGGCTCTCCAAAAATTCTATTTCTTTTTTTACATCTACTTCCCGAAACATCAAACCTCCCTATTATTTCGAATTATCATGAGTCGACCCCTTCACGATGCCGGCTCTCCCCTATGACGACCTCCCCAAATATCAATGTGGATAGATGATTATCCCTCTGTATCCTGTTTTGTCACCTCCTTCTACACCTTTGTTCGCTTTTTCTGCCTTCCGTCGGGCTATTTTCGGCTCAACAGGCGAACAAAACCGCCTTTTCGGCCTCGTTTGTTCGCTTTTTCTGCCTTCCCTCGGGTAATTTCCGGCTCGTCAGGCGAACAAAGCTTCCATTTTTGGCTCTTTTGTTCGCTTTTTCTGCCCTTCCTCGGGCTATGTAAGGCTCAACAGGCGAACAAAACCCTCTTTTTCGGCCCTTTTGTTCGCTTTTTCTGTCCTTCCGCGGGCTATGTAAGGCTCAACAGGCGAACAAAACCGCCATTTCTGGCTCTTTTGTTCGCCTATTGCATCCTGCCGAGTATTTGTTCGCTTTTCAAGGTCGGCCATGCATGCAAGCATGCATGGCCGCCTTTTCGAGCCTTGTATCATTTACGTCTCCAACCCTGCGAACTGTGACTGGTAGAGTTCGGCGTAGCGTCCGCCGAGTTCGAGGAGTTCATCGTGGGTTCCTGTCTCGACCACGCGTCCCTGGTCCATAACGACGATCTTATCGGCGTCCATGATGGTGGACAGTCGGTGGGCAATGATCACACTCGTACGGTTCTTCATGAGCTGCGCCATCGCATCCTGGATCTTCTTTTCAGTGCGGGTATCGACCGAACTGGTCGCCTCATCCAGGATCAGGATGGACGGATCCGAAAGCACGGCGCGAGCGATCGTGAGGAGCTGCTTCTGGCCTGCCGACAGGTTCGCTCCTGCCAGTTTCAGGTAAGTGTCGTAACCCTCGGGCTGGCGGGAAATGAAAGACTCGCAGTTGGAGATCCGCGCAGCCTCGACCATTTCCTCGTCGGAAGCTTCCTGATTACTGTATTTGATATTTCCGGCGATGGTATCGGAGAACAGGACGGTATCCTGCAAAACGATCGCGGTATGATCACGCAGGTCGTCTCGTTTGTAATCGAAGATATCCACGCCGTCGATTTTGATCGAGCCGGAATCCGGCTTGTAAAAACGCATCAGCAGGTTAACGATGGTCGTCTTTCCGCTTCCGGTCGCGCCGACCAGGGCTACCTTCTGTCCCGGGCGGACTTCCATGTTGAAGTCCTTCAGCACCTGCTTGCCGGGTACGTATGAGAAATCGATATGCTCAAAGGTGATATTGCCCTCGACCTTCGTCATCGGGATCTCACCTTCGTTGTTTTCGTCCGGAAGATCCATGATCTCAAAGACACGCTCCGCACCGGCCAGCGCTGTCTGTACGTTGCCGTAAAGCTGCGCGATCTCATTGATCGGACGCGAGAACTGCTTTGCATACAGGATGAACGCCGAGATCGTACCGATGGTGATCAGGTTATGGTAGGCGAAGAAACCGCCGAATGCCGATACGATAACGAAGCCGATGTTGGAGATGCAGTTCATGATGGGGCCCATGGAACCACCGAGGATCTCCGCGCGGATGCTCACGCTGCACAGTTCATCCGACAAGTCGTTGAACTCGCGGATGACATCCTCTTTTTTGTTGTATGCCACGATGGAACGGTATCCGGTGATCATCTCCTCCGAATGGCCGTTGAGTTTACCTTGCACGATCGAACGGTGCTTATACGTGCGACGCATGACCTTCGACAACACCTTCGTAACTACGACCGTGATAAGCACGGTAAAGAAGGTGATCAACGTCAGCTGCCAGCAATACCAGAACATGATGGCCACGGTTCCGATGATGGTCATGACGCCGGAGAACAGCGAGCCGATGCTCTGCGAGATCGTCTGGGAGATATTCTCGACATCGTTCGTCATGCGGCTCATGATATCGCCGCCCGAGTGCGTATCCAGGTACGCGATCGACAAATGGTCGATCTTCTCGAACAAGTCGTGACGCATCTTCCGCACGATCCGTTGGGACAGGCGGGCCGACAAAAGCGACTGGCCCAGCATGAAGGCAGTATTCACGGCGTAGATGCCAAGCATGGCGAGAAGCAAAGCAGGAAGGATGCCAAACTCCTTATTGAAGATCGAATCGATCGCATTTCCCTGCATGCTCGGTCCTGCCAGTGTCGACAGAGAAACGACCACAACGCAGATGAACAACATGATCAGCAGGGTCTTCTCTGTGCGGAAATAAACCAGGAGGCGGCGCAAGATGTTCTTCATATCCTTCGGCTTCTCGACTTCGCGCATCATTCCGCGCGGGCCGCCGCCTGGACGACCGCCGAAGCGCACCATCTGCTGCTGTTGCGGCTGTGCGGGGGCTTTATTCGGTTCACTCATTTGCCGTCACCCCCTTCTTATCTTCTTTTAACTGCGACCGATAGATATCCTGGTACAGGTCGCAACTCTCCATCAATTCATCGTGCGTACCGATGGCCAGGATCTTTCCGCGATCCAGCACCATGATACGGTCCGCATTGCGGACGGACGCGATCCTCTGGGCAATGATGATCTTCGTCATCTGACTGTACTCCGTCCCCATCACACTACCCTGTGCGCGCAGTGCTTTGTGGAGTGCCGCCTCAGTCTTCAGATCCAGTGCGCTGGTCGCGTCATCGAAGATCAGGATCTCACCCTTACGCACCAAGGCACGGGCGATGGAAATACGCTGCTTCTGTCCGCCCGAAAGGGAATGACCGGACTCAGTAACGTGAGTGTCGTAGCCGTCCTTCGAAGCACGGATGAAATCATCCGCCTGCGCCACACGGGCTGCCTCGTAGATCTCTTCATCGGTAGCATCCTCACGTCCCCAGCGAATGTTTTCGCGGATGGAGCGGGAATACAATTCCGCTTTCTGCATGACGGTGACTACGCGCTCGCGCAGCTCATGCAATTCATAATCTTTGACATTGATGCCGTCCACGTAGACATTGCCCTCCGTCACGTCGTAGAAACGCGGAATCAGGTTGACGAACGAAGACTTACCGCTTCCGGTCGTTCCCAAAATGGCAAATGTCTCGCCGGGATGGATCTCCAGGTCGATGTCCTCCAAGACCTTACGGTCCGGAGAGGACGGGTAGGCAAAGGAAACCTTCTCGAAACGAATGGTTCCGCGCGCTACGTCGCCGACCACTGCTTTCGCAGCTTCAAAATCGCCGTCGCCGATGAGGTCGGGACAGTCGAGCACCTCGTTAAGACGCGCTACGGAAGCACGTGCACGCGTAATGCTCTGGAATATATTGGCCACAAAGGTCACACTATGCAGGATCATCGCAACATAGGTCAACGCAGCCATCAGATCGCCGATCTGCAGCTCCGCGCCGTCTTCCACCTTAATCGCTCCGATGTAGAGAAGCAGGATCACGACGAGGTTCAGGATGATGTTCATGTACGGCATCATGAAGGCGAGCAGCGTCTGCACGCGCAGGTTGATGTCGACGAGGTCATCATTTGCCTTATCAAAACGGTTCAACTCATACTCTTCGCGAACGTACGCCTTTACCACGCGGGCGCCGGCAACGTCCTCCTGCATGACATGGTTCACCTGGTCGAGCTTCTTCTGAACGACCGCGAACATCGGGGTCGCCTTCTTCAGGAAGAAGAACACGCCGACCATGACGAACGGCAGGGCGCCGATAGTCAGCAGGGCGAAATGCGTCGAGATCCGGTACAGCATGTAGATACCGCCGATAAACATGCACAGGCTTCGCACAGCCATGCGGAGCGTCAGCATGACCATCATCTCAACTTGGTTGACATCGTTGGATAAACGGGTGATCAGGGAACCGGTAGAAATACGGTCCGTTTGGGAAAATGACAGGTTCATGATCTTCGAAAAGACAGCCTTACGCACATCGTTTCCGAAGCGGCGGGTAGCCAGGTTCGCGAAGACGCCGCACAGAGTACCGCAAAGGCCGCCGAACAGGACCAGAAGGATCATACGGATACCGAGATCCAGGATGAGTTCGACATCGCTATTGAGTACGCCGTCGTTTACGATGGATGACATGATCTTCGGTTGGATCAGGTCCATCGCGATCTCTCCGAACATGAATACCGGCGCCAGCACACACCAATACCAATACTTCTTCAGATACTTCAGCATAGATATCTCCTCTCTTAAAAACAGATTCTATTTTACTACATTGCCCGGAAAATATCCACCCGATATTATACTGTTTTCAACCTGTTTCTTGCGTCTTTTCACATTACGCTCACAAGTATATTCTATGCAAAAGGGCGATTTTGGTGAAAATTCCTGAATTTGTACTTGAGTTTTGCCCTATTTATGCTATACTTAAAAAGGAAGGTTAGCTCATGTGATCGATCTATCTTCGGTCGTTCACATTATTGGGAGGTATGTATTTATGAAGATTGCGATCTGCGACGACAGTAAGGTCGACATCAAAGCATTGTACACGATGCTTCACGACTGGTTTTCGTCTCACGACTCGGATGTACACGTTGAGGTTTACGACAGCGGGCAGAAACTGCTTCTGTCCTATGAACAGCAGAAATTGAAGAACCGTCCGGATTGGGACATCGTCTTTCTGGACATTTATATGGCCGACATGAATGGTATCGACACCGCACGCAAACTGCGTGAGAAGGCTCCGAATACCATGATCATATTCGTGACCTCGAGCGAGGAGCATGCCATCGAAAGTTACGATCTGATGGCGGAAGGCTACCTGGTGAAGCCCGTGGCCCGGCCGCGTCTCTACCAGCTTTTGGAGCGTCTGGAAGGCCGCATGGATCTCCAGTACGCCACCCTGAACGTCACCTCAGACCGCATTCCGGTGTCGCTTCCGATCGCGAAGATCCGCTACATCGAAGTCTTCAACTGGATGTGCATGGTGCACACCGTCGGTAAGGACTTCCAGGTCAATGTACCCCTGAAGGACATCGAGGAGCAGCTATCGCAGCACCCGAACTTCATTAAGTGCAACCGTTGCTACCTGGTGAACCTCGACTACGCGAAGAGCGTCGACGATAATTCCATCGTCATGGACCAGGGCGAAGAGATCAGCATCAGCGTCCGCAACAAACAGAAAACAAAGCAAGCTTACATCAACTACTACGCGCAGCAAAAAGGCGCAGAGAAATAAAAAACAGGCAGAGGGAATATCCTCTGCCTGATCTTTTTTTATTGGTTTATCATCTTCTGTCCGAATTATCCTAATGCAACATCCAGCGCCATCATCAGTGTGAAGCCTGTTGCGAACATGAGCACGCCGATATTGGAGTGTTCGCCGGAGGACATCTCCGGGATCAGTTCTTCGACTACGACATACATCATGGCGCCGGCCGCGAAACTCAGCAGGTACGGCATCGCCGGCAGGAAGAAGCCGGTCGCGAGGATCGTCAGAGCCGCGCCGATCGGTTCCACCGCGCCCGACAGGGCGCCATAGCCAAACGCTCTCTTCTTACTCGCGCCTTCCGCGCACAGCGGCATCGAGATGATGGCGCCCTCCGGGAAGTTCTGGATCGCGATACCCAAAGCCAGGGCCAATGCAGCGCCGGACGTGATGGCTACATTGTCCGAAAGGAAACCGGCGTAAACCACGCCGACCGCCATGCCCTCCGGAATGTTGTGGAGCGTAACGGCGAGGACCATCATGGTCGTCTTCTTAAGGCTGGACTTCGGGCCTTCCGCCTTCTCCGCGTTCAGGTGCAGGTGTGGGATGACCATGTCCAGAGTCAGCAGGAACAGGATGCCGATCCAAAAGCCGACGAAGGCGGGCAGGAAGCTCAGCCGCCCCATATCTTCGCTCTGCTCCATCGCGGGGATGATCAGGCTCCAGATCGAAGCCGCCACCATGACGCCGCTCGCGAAGCCCATGAGCGCCTTCTGGACCTTCGGCCCCAGCTCCCCTTTCATGAAAAATACGCAGGCCGATCCGAGTGCCGTTCCGGCAAATGGGATCATCAGCCCCGATAAAACTTGCATGTTCATATATCTACCTCGATTTCGATCGATCATTAGTGGTTAGTCACTACTAACCAGTATAACACAAAAAACGGCAAGAGGATAGTCCTTTTGCCGTTTTTTGCTTAAATCTATGCGATCCTATTTAACTCTCCGTTTTTTGCCGGAGAAGCCCATAACTGCCATCGATGCAAGGGATGCGCCCAATGCGTAGATCCACAGCCACAGATAACCGTCGTTTCCGGTCGGCGCTGCGATCGGTGCATCCGGCTCCGGTGCAGCCTTTACAGTCAATTTTGTCTCCACGAAGCCATCGTCGAACTCGACCTTGATGGTGTGTTCACCCACGCTGAGTTCTTTCAGCGTCTCCGGAGCGATCGTGATAATGATGCTACCTTCCTTAGTGGATACGGGAACCTTCTTCTGGTCGATCCAGGTGCTCACATAGTGATCGGAACACTTCTGGGCGTCGCCGATGCGATCTGCAGTAAGCGTATAACCTTTCGAGTTATTCTGCGTCCAGATTCCATCCGCTCCGCTCTTCACGATATAGGAGATGACCGGAGGCGCTATGATCTCTTCAGCCTCATACGTTGCCACGTAGGTAATGTCGCCTGTCACTACATTGATCTCCGGTGTCCAGCCTGCAAATGTATAGGTGTACTGTTCGGTTGCCTGCTTCGTCGGATCTTCCGGTTTTACGATATCTTTCTCTGCAGTACCGTAATCATACTCAACGGTATCCTTCAGGATCGTAGTCTCGTCCTCATCCACGAAGGTGACTTTGTACTTGTTTACTACACTGCTATAGGTCGCTGTATAAGTGATGTCGCCCGCGACCATATCGATCTTCGGTGTCCAACCAGCAAATGTATAGGTGTACTGTGCGGTTTCTGCCTTTGTCGGTACTTCGGGCTTAGCAATGTCTGAAGCCGCCGTTCCATAATCATATGCAATAGCATCCTTCAGGATCGTCTTTCCATCCTCATCCACGAAGGTGACTTTATACTTATTCACTACACTACTATAGGTCGCGATGTAGGTAATATCACCCGTCGTAGTATCGACCTGAGGTTTCCAGCCAGTGAAATGATACGTGTACTGCGCGGTAGCTTTCTTCTCAGGATCTGCAGGCTTCTCATAGTCGGCAGCTGACGTTCCGAACGCATACTCAATGGCATCCTTCAGGATCGTGATACCGTCGTCATCCACGTAGGTTACTTTGTACTTATTTACCACAACGCTGTAGGTGGCAATGTAGGTAATGTCACCTGTCACCGCATCGGTCTCAGGAGTCCATCCGACGAATGTAAATGTGTTCTCTTTAGTCGCTGCCTTCGTCGGATCCGCAGGTTTCTCAAAGTCTGTAAATGTCGTTCCATAGTCATATGCAGCGGTAGCCTTCAAGACTGTACTTCTGTCTTCATCTACGAAGGTGACTTTGAACTTATTCAGAACGCTGCTATAGGTTGCCTTATAGGTGATATCTTCCGTTACTTTACCGATCTCCGGTGTCCAACCTGCAAATGTGTAGGTGTACTTCGCGGTTGCTTCCTTCGTAGGATCAGCCGGTTTTTTGATCGCCGATGCGGCTGTTCCATAATCATACTCGGTTGCCGCCTTCAAGATCGTCTTTCCATCTTCATCCACGAAAGTAACTTTGTACTTGTTTACTACACTGCTGTAGGTCGCCGTATAAGTAATATCACCCGTGACCGTATCGATCTTCGGTGTCCAGCCTGCAAATGTATAGGTGTACTGTGCGGTTGCTTTCTTCGTCGGATCTGCAGGTTTTTCGATCGCCGATGCAGCTGTTCCGTAATCATATTCAGTTGCTGCCTTCAGGATCGTCTTTCCATCTTCATCCACGAAAGTAACTTTGTACTTATTAACTTTGCTGGTATATGTTGCCTTATAAACGACATCACCCGTGACCGTATCGATCTTCGGTGTCCAGCCTGCAAATGTATAGGTGTACTGTTCGGTTGCTTTCTTCGTCGGATCCGCCGGTTTCTGGATCGCCGACGCCGCGGTGCCGTAATCATACTCCGTCGCTTCCTTCAGAACGGTTTTTCCGTCCTCATCCACGAAGGTGACTGAGTACTTTTTCAGTTTATATGTGGGGGAAACAACTACTCTTTCTGCTGGCATAGCGAACGTATATTTTCCGTTTTCTCCTGGAGTTACAGGGATCTCTGTTCCGCTCGCGGAGTTCATCACTTTATCCAATTCGTAGTTGAGAGCAGGTGTGATGGTCAAAGTTACGGTCTCATCCGTCAATGCAATTGTTTTATCCACGGAAATCGTTCCGTTTTCAATATTCTTATCTACAGCGATTTCATAGGACAGCGCCTGAAAGATGGCTTCCCCAGTTTGATTTAATATGATATCGTAACCGTTTCTATTGCTGAAAAAATTTAAGGCTGTCCCTTTTCCACTCAAGTCAGATGTGATCACAAAATTCATGTTATCTGCGTTCACTCCAATCATTCGGGTCAATGGCTTGTTTACTTTGATATTATGATCTTTGCACAAATATACATCATCTGCCTTAGTGCCGACCACATTTCCTTGGATAAAAACGTCGCCTGATACCGTGACAGAGGTATCTGCATATACTCCTCCTCCCTGGTATGCTGCCATATTTTGGGTTATTGTTCCGCCGTACAACCTTAATGATCCCCGGGAGTAAATACCGCCTCCAAACCCATCCGTATAGGTTACTTTCGCATCTCCTTCTTCGTTGATCCATTGGATAGCTGCTCTCTGCTTAACAGAATTAAAGATGACCTCTCCGGATTGTAATTCAAATTCAGCACCACTTTGTACATAAACTCCACCACCCAAATATGTTGCTGTATTGCCATGAATCTTTCCACCTGACAGGAGTATGCGTCCAACTTTGTTATCTTCATTTGGTGCCGCATATACTCCTCCACCGTAATTCGCCTCATTCCCTGTTATAAGTGAATTTGCATAAATGCTTATTCTTCCATGAGCACATACACCACCGCCATCATGATATGCTTTGTTCCCTGAGATGGTTCCACCGTTCATATTGCAGTCGCCATTCTTTGCAATAAAAATCCCACCTCCTCCGCAGTATGGTTCTTCTGAATATGCTATATTATTGGAAATAGTCCCACCATTAATGTAAAGCCAGTTTTGATCCACATATAAACCACCACCGAGTTGAGCTTTGTTATTGTCTATAACTCCCCCGTTCATGGTTACGTTATAGCCTTCTGTAACTGAGTATATGGCGCCTCCCTTGTCACTGGCTTCATTGTCACTTATTGTTCCTCCGTTAATCCTCAACCTCCTGCAATAGATCGCGCCACCGCACACGGCTCTATTGCCCGATATCGATCCTCCAGTGATCGTAAGACTCGCCGAACTGACGATTGCCCCACCATTATTGGCTCGATTATTTGATATCGTTCCCCCGGATATTTTCATCACATTAGCATTCCATACCGCTCCGCCATTAGCATTCGATTTTGCGACCTCATTACCGGATACAAGCCCACCCTGCATGTCCATAGTGGCCACATTCTTGATGGCTCCACCATGGGAAGAAGTGGAAACATTACCCAATATCGCTCCACCGAGTAAATAAAACGTCGCAATATCCTTCGAAGCGGAAGTACCATTAAGGATCGCCCCGCCTGCATATCCTTTATTTCCACAGAGGGTTCCACCTTGGAGGAACAATAATCCCTCATTATGGATCGCGCCGCCGTCGCCACTATTGTACCCTCCGGTGATGATTCCACCATTCACTGTTACGGTTTTATTTTCGACCGGATCGGTATAAGTGATCGCAGGATCATGCGTGGCGTTTGGATTGCTGTCGATGATGACCAATCCACCCAACACCTTAACAACGTATCCGTCTTCCTTTGCCTCTGTTAATCCACGATCGAGGATGTGGCCATTTAGATCCAAGGTCACTGGTTTGGCGAAAGGAACATATAAGGACACACTGTCAGCGTCTCCTTTAATATCCGCAGTCAGAATGACCCTATCCGCATTCACTAACGCTTCGCCAAGGCTCTCCCAGGAATTCACCTCAATAACAACTTCCTCCGCCTCAACGTTCAAGGGAAGCATTACCACAGTCAACAAAAAAAACACCATTACCGAAAGCAGTTTCCTCATATGATTTCTCCTCTTCTTTCGCGTCGCATCTCCTTCGATCTCTCCAGCCGATGCTTCATTTTTTCGATCCGCTATACATCGGACGAACCGCAGGATAATACTCTTTAAGGATATCAAAAAGATGTCGGAAAAGCAATCTTTCTCCGACATCTTTCGTTATTAACGACCTTACAATATTGTAAGGTTCATACTGTTTTCATTCGGTTCATGCACCACCGTAAAAACGGGATGAAAGCGACCGTAAATGCGGCCAATGCGACCTGCACGAGCCACTGGGTTCCGGACAGCGCGGACAGGAAGAAGAAGTCCCGGAAGAAGAGGATCGCGATCACCATGGCAATGCAGGAACCTGCGAATACGAAGGCTCGCATCTTCGAGAACGGGAAGCAGGTCACGAACAGCGTTACCAGGCCGGCGACGGCGGCGGACTGGGTCGCCAGAGTCGAACAAACCTCATGGCTCCAACCGAAGTGCTCCATCACCGCAGCAAATAACGCACAGAGTGTAACTGCCAGCGCTCCGGGGATGGCCCGCATGAGCACCGAGCGCAGGAAGTTTCCGCGCACACGCTCGCGGTTCGGTTCGAGCGCCAGGAAGAACGACGGCGCGCCGATGGTCAGCGTGGATACCAACGTCAGCTGGATGGGCTGGAACAGGTAGGCCGCCGGCAAAAAGATGAAAAACAGTCCCAACAGGAACGAGTACAGCGTCTTCACCAGGAAGAGGGAGGCTGCGCGGTTGATGTTGTTGATCACGCGGCGTCCTTCATCTACGACCGCGGGCAATGCTGCGAAGTCGGCTCCCAACAAAAGCAACTGAGCTGCATGGCGCGCCGCATCGGAGCCGCCGGGCATGGCGATGGAACAGTCCGAAGCTTTCAGCGCCGGTATGTCGTTGACACCGTCGCCGGTCATCGCGACCGTATGGCCTGCCTCTTTCAGAACCTCGACCAGGGCACGCTTCCGCTCGGGCGTCACACGGCCCAGGACCGTGTTTTTCTCCACAGCATCCTTCAGCTGCTCGTCGGTCAGTTCGGAAACATCTACCCATCGATCCGCGCCTTTCATCTGTACGCGGGAAGCGATGGCCGACACCGTGCGCGGATCGTCACCGCTGATCAGTTTCAAGGTCACACCCTGCTCGGCGAAATAACCCAGCGTCTGCTCGGCATTGGCCCGCAAGGTATCATTCAGTGCCACCAGGCAGAGCGGGCGGCTCACAGGCGGCAGTTTTCCATCCTCGATGGTGCCCTGCGCCTCGCAAAGAAGCAGCACGCGCAGACCCTGCGCCGTCGCCTCGCCGGCAGCCGCGCGCCACATGTCGCTCTCCGGCCACACGAAATTCGGCGCACCCAGGATGTATGTATTTCCGTCGGCAAATGAATATGCCGATTTTTTCACGGTTGAATCAAAGGGGAATACGGCCGTCGGCTGCTCCGTCGCAGTTCCGACCGCATGCTCCAGCGCCCGCAGCGTCGGGCTGAGGTTCTCGCCCGCGCCCAGGAAACGACGCAGGATGTTCCGGCAGTCCTCCTCCGATGCATCCGACAGCGGCAGGATCTGCTCCATGGTCATGTCGCCGGTGGTGATGGTGCCGGTCTTATCCAGGCACAGCACATCCACGCGCGCCAACGTCTCGATGCCGTACAGTTCCTGCACCAGCGTCTGGCGCCGTCCCAGACGCACCACTCCTACGGCCAATGCAACGCTGGTCAGCAGGATCAGTCCCTCGGGGATCATGCCCACCATCGCCGCCACCGCTCCGGTCACCGCCGTCGCGAGGTCCTCATGCATGATGACCAGTTGTTTCACCAGAAGCGCGATACCGATCGGGATCAGGGCAATGGATACGAAGCGCACGATGCGGTTCAGGTCGTTCATCAGCGCCGACTTCGGCGGCTTGATCTTCCGCGCATTCTTCGTCAGGCGGTTGGCGTAGCTCGCCTCGCCCACATAAACCAACTGTGCAGTGAAACTGCCGGAAACGATCACGCTTCCGCTCAGGAGCCAGTCGCCCTCACTCTTCGACACGGGATCACTCTCACCGGTCAGCAGACTTTCATCCGTGCTTCCGTAGCCGGAACGCACGTAGGCATCCGCCGGGATCTGATCACCGGCGTGTAACACGATCAGGTCGCCGCGAACCAGCGCCCGCGGCGAAACCGTCTTCGACGCGCCATCACGCAGCACGGTCACATCGGTCTCCGCCAGCAGTTTCAGCTGCATCACGGTCTTCCGCGCCCGCATCTCCTGAATGGTACCGATCAGCGTATTGGAGACCACAACGCCCATGAACAGCATGTTTCTCCACGCGCCCACAAATGCCAGCGCCACCGCCAGCAAAACATTCAACAAATTAAACCAGGTAAACAGGTTCTTCGCGACGATCTCCGCCACGGTACGCCCGTCATCCCGGACCGCATCATTGCCCTCGCCGCCGGCCAGCCTCCGCTCCGCCTCCTGCGACGACAATCCGCTAAGATCCGTCAAAACCTCAGGAGCCCCCGACGGGATCCCCAAATGATCTCTCTCATCCATCCTATAACACTCCAAAAACTCTTTTTCCAACTTGCTAAATCGCACGCCCACCGCATACCGGGGCGTCATAGCAAAAATGGGGGTGTCTTAGTCCGACGCCCCCATTCGCATGTCTATATGCAGCAATTACTTTGCTACGATGTTGATGATCCTGCCGGGCACGTAGATCTCTTTGATGATGGTGCCTGCCAGTTTATTGCCGAGGGCTTCCTTACCTGCTGCGATCGCCGTATCCTTATCGCTATCCTTTGCGATATTGATGGTCGTACGCGTCTTGCCGTTGATCTGAACCGCGATCTCCACGGTGTTCTCGACGGTCTTCGCCTCGTCGTACTCCGGCCAGGTGTTCTGGTAGAGACGCTTCTCGAAACCGCAGATCTCCCACAGTTCCTCGGTGATGTGCGGTGCCACCGGGTTGAGCAACTGGAGCAATGTCTTGAACTCACCGCGGGTAACCTTCTCCGCCTTAAAGAGGTCATTGACCAGAGCCATCATAGCCGCGATCGCTGTGTTGTACTTCAGCGACTCGTAGTCGGAAGAAACCTTCTTAATGGTCTGGTGAACCTTCGTCACCATCTCCGGCGAATACTCATCGCCATCGACCAGCATATCCTGCAGTTTCCAAACACGCTCGAGGAAACGGCGGCAGCCCTTAACGCCTTCCTGTGACCAGGAAGCGGCCAGGTCGAACGCACCGATGAACATCTCGTAGGTACGCAGGGTGTCTGCGCCGAATTCGTTGATGATATCGTCGGGGTTGACAACATTGCCACGGGACTTACTCATCTTCTCACCGTTCGAACCGAGGATCATACCGTGAGAGGTACGCTTCTGATACGGCTCGGGGCACGGAACTACCTGATTATCGTACAGGAATTTGTGCCAGAAACGGCTGTAGAGAAGGTGAAGGGTGGTATGCTCCATACCGCCGTTGTACCAGTCTACGGGCAGCCAATATTTGAGTGCTTCCGGAGAAGCCAGTGCTTCGTTGTTGGTAGGATCGGTGTAGCGCAGATAGTACCAGGAAGAACCTGCCCACTGAGGCATGGTGTCGGTCTCGCGCTTCGCCTTACCGCCGCAGCAAGGGCAGGTGGTCTCCACCCAGTCAGTCATCGCAGCCAGCGGTGACTCGCCGTTGTCGGTCGGCATGTAGCTCTCTACCTCCGGCAGCTCGAGCGGAAGCTCGCTCTCCGGGATCGGAACGTAGCCGCACTTATCGCAGTGCACGATCGGGATGGGCTCGCCCCAGTAACGCTGACGGGAGAATACCCAGTCACGCAGCTTGTAATTTCTCTTGGAATGGCCGATGCCTTCCTTTGTCAGGAACTCGATGATGGCCTTCTTCGCCTCGGCAACTTCCATGCCGTTCAGGAAGCCGGAGTTCACCATGATACCGGTCGCAACATCGGTAAATGCTGCGTTCTGAACGTCACCGCCGGCTACTACCTCGATGATAGGCAGGCCGAACTTCTTCGCGAACTCCCAGTCTCTCTCATCGTGCGCAGGAACAGCCATGATGGCGCCGGTTCCGTAGCTCATGAGTACATAGTCGGAGATCCAGATCGGGATCTCTTTTCCATTGACCGGATTGATGGCCTTGATGCCGTCCAGAAGCACACCGGTCTTATCTTTTGCAAGCTCGGTACGCTCGAAATCGGACTTGCGCGCCGCCATCTCGCGGTACGCCAGGATCTCGTCCATGTTTTTGATCTCGTCCTTGAACTTATCGATGTACGGATGCTCGGGCGACAGAACCATGTAGGTCGCGCCGAAGAGCGTATCCGGACGTGTTGTATAAATGCGAAGGGTCTCTTCCTTACCGGCGAGTTTGAACTCTACCTCAGCGCCCTCCGAACGGCCGATCCAGTTCTTCTGGGAAACCTTTACCTTCTCGATGTAGTCGACCAGCGCCAGATCATCGATCAGTTTATCGGCATACTCGGTGATCTTGAGCATCCACTGGCTCTGCATCTTACGGATGACAGGGCTGCCGCAACGCTCGCAAACGCCGTTAACGACTTCCTCGTTCGCCAGGCCGACCTTACAGGAAGTACAGAAGTTGATGGGCATCTCGGTCTTATAAGCCAGGCCCGCTTTAAACAGCTTCAGGAAGATCCACTGCGTCCACTTATAGTAGTTCGGATCGGTGGTATTTACCTCGCGGTCCCAATCGAAGGAGTAGCCGATCGACTTCAGCTGATCCTTGAAGTGCGCCACGTTGTTCTTCGTAACGATCCTCGGGTGAATGTGGTTTTTGATCGCATAGTTCTCGGTAGGAAGGCCGAACGCATCCCAGCCCATGGGATACAGAACGTTATAACCCTGCATGCGGCGCTTTCTCGCTACGATGTCGAGTGCGGTGTACGGACGCGGGTGACCTACGTGCAGGCCCTGACCCGACGGGTACGGGAACTCTACCAAAGCATAATACTTCGGCTTCGTGTAGTCGGTCGTCGCGGCAAATGCTTTCTCATCCTCCCAGATTTTCTGCCATTTTCCCTCGATGTTTTTCGGGGAATAAAGCTCGCTCATATGTATGTCCTCCTGTTTCGGCTCTTTGCTTTAGCAATGCCTAAGGAAGCACGGATGATTCCAGTGCTTCCTCAGGACGTATCAGCCTAAGCTGCCTATTATTCGTTCACGCTGTAGTTCGGTGCTTCCTTAGTGATGTGAATGTCATGCGGGTGACTCTCACGAAGGGATGCTGCCGAGATCTTGATAAACTGTGCCTTTTCGATCAGTTCGGGGATGGTTCTGGCTCCGCAGTAACCCATACCGGAACGAAGACCGCCCATCAACTGGAATACGGTATCCTCGACCAGGCCCTTATATGCTACGCGGCCTTCAACGCCTTCGGGAACCAGTTTCTTCGCATCTGCCTGGAAGTAACGATCCTTCGAACCGTTCTCCATAGCTGCGATGGAACCCATGCCGCGATATACTTTGTACTTTCTGCCCTGGTAGAGTTCGTATGCTCCCGGGCTTTCCTCACATCCTGCGAACATGCTGCCCATCATGCAGACGCTGCCGCCTGCGGCGATGGCCTTTGTGATGTCACCGGAGTACTTGATGCCGCCGTCTGCAATGATCGGGATGCCGTACGGGCGAGCCGCCTCTGCGCAATCCATGATCGCAGTGATCTGCGGAACACCGATACCTGCTACGACACGTGTCGTACAGATGGAACCGGGGCCGATACCTACCTTTACCGCGTCAGCGCCGGCTTCGATGAGAGCCTTTGTAGCGGCTGCGGTCGCGACATTGCCCGCGATGACCTGCAGGTCCGGATACTTCTCTTTTACCATGGTCACGGTCTTCAGGATGTTACGGGAATGACCGTGTGCGGAATCGATGACGATACAGTCTACCTTAGCGCGGACCAGTGCGTCGACACGAAGCATGATGTTGTTCGTGATGCCGACAGCTGCGCCGCAAAGCAGACGACCCTGCTCATCCTTTGCCGCATTCGGGTATTTGATGGTCTTCTCGATATCCTTAATGGTGATAAGACCTTTTAAGTTGAAATCTTTATCTACGATGGGGAGTTTTTCGACTCTGGCTTTAGCCAGGATTTGCTTCGCCTCTTCCAGGGTAATGCCTTCCGGCGCTGTCACGAGCCCCTGTGAGGTCATGCATTCTTTGATCTTCTTTTTGAAGTCGGTTTCGAACTTCAGGTCACGATTTGTGATAATACCGACCAGTTTCTTGCCTTCCGTTACCGGAACGCCGGAAATGCGGAACTTACCCATGAGGTTGTTAGCGTCCTCAAGTGTGTGCTCCGGAGAAAGATAGAAGGGATCTGTAATAACGCCGTTCTCAGAACGTTTTACTTTGTCAACCTCCTCTGCCTGTGCTTCGATCGACATGTTCTTATGAATGATGCCGATACCGCCCTGTCTGGCCATGGCGATCGCCATGCGGTGTTCGGTTACCGTATCCATGCCGGCACTCATGATCGGGATATTCAGCTGGATCTTCTTCGTGAGATTCGTCTGAAGACTTACCTCATTCGGGATCACCTCGGAATACGCCGGAACCAACAATACGTCATCGAAAGTAATACCTTCACCGATAATCTTACCCATCGTAATAACCTCTCTTTCGCTTTTCTATGAGATTGATATTTGTATATATGTTCTATACTATAGCAAACGGGGCCGAAGGTGTCAACCCCCATTTTTATCTTTTTTTCGTCCGTTTTTTCACGGCCGAACACCCTCGTAAATCCATGCGCTTACTGTGCTACCGTGACCTTTCGCGGCGAGTATCTGCGAAGCGCCTTCAGCATCTTATCATCCGGCTCAAACAGGATGACTTTTCTGGACTTTTCGTCGGAATACAGAATGCCGTAAACCTTATTTGAGTCCCCGGTCTGCGACGAGCAATCCACCTTCGTAAAGCCGGGATTATTCAAGTTACGTTTGATGTCGTCGTGATCCAGCGGCGCGATCGCATCCACGCGGTCGAACAAAAGCACGAGGAAGCGCTTTCTGGAGCTCTGGGAGAAGATCTTATCTATGCGGAGTTCACCGTCCAGGAACGTGTATTCCCACTCCAATTCAAAACGCGGCATCATGAAGTACATGAAAACGCCGAAGCCTAAGGTGACCACGAAGATGATCGGATTGATGATGATCGCCGCCAATATCGTGATCGTCAAAAACAGGCTCATACCGATCTTCGCGGGCAATGCATATACCGGCGTCTTTCGGGCTACGATACATTCAAAAATTCCATCCATGGAATGAATCCTCCAAATATGTCAAGTGAAATTGTATTAAACTATATTGTACCAAAAACGGCGTGGGAGTTCAAGGGCTAGAGGAAAAAAAAGCAAGGTCAGGCGCCTCCCCCGGATTTCAATCGACTCGACCGAAAA
>JAFYZH010000047.1 GCA_017548765.1 Lachnospiraceae bacterium
CACCAGTACGCGTCGCTTCTGGGACTCGTATTTCGCGGACCAGAAGGTCGAGATAAAGCCGGAATTCGAACTGGCGACGTCGGATATGATCGTGCAGTTCGCCCTTCGTAATTTAGGTGTTGGTCTGGTCATGGAATCCTTTGCCGAACCGTACCTGAAGAACGGCATGCTTTTTGAACTTATGTTCGATAAAAAACCGCCGGAGAGGAACATGTGTCTGGCTGTTCGGAAGAATTATCTCGGTTCGACCGCGACGAAGAATTTCCTCGCTATGATGAATGTGAAGAGCTGAATCCGGCATACATTGGCCGAGTATAATCCTGAATTATAATCCGCATAATAAATTGTGATTTTATTTATATCTTCAGAAGTGCTATATTTATATCGCGTAGTAATGGGGCAGACTGCCCGCCGGCTGCGCGATATATTTTTTTCGGAGGCAAGTCATGGTAAGAGCTATCGTAGGAGCCAACTGGGGCGATGAAGGCAAGGGTAAGATCACGGATATGCTGGCTCAGAAAGCGGATATCGTCATTCGTTTTCAGGGTGGTAATAACGCGGGTCACACGATCATCAACGAATATGGTCGTTTTGCATTGCATCTGCTGCCCAGCGGTGTATTTTCCCCGAATACCACATGTATCATCGGCAATGGTGTTGCGCTGAACATTCCGGCACTGTTTAAAGAGATTTCCGATATCGAGGCGCAGGGCGTTCCCGAACCGAAGATCCTGGTTTCGGATCGTGCGCAGATCCTGATGCCTTATCATATTTTATTCGACCAATACGAGGAGGAGCGTCTGGGTAAGGCGTCCTTCGGTTCTACGAAGTCCGGTATCGCACCGTTTTATTCGGATAAATACGCGAAGATCGGTTTCCAGGTCAGCGAGCTTTTCGACGAGAAGACGCTGCGTGAGAAGGCTGCACGCGTATGCGAGATCAAAAATGTATCCCTCGTTCACCTGTATCACAAGGATCCGATCGATCCCGAGGAACTGTTCCAGACTTTGATCTCTTATCGGGAAATGGTTCGTCCTTATGTTTGCGATGTTTCCGCATATCTGTACCGCGCGATCCAGGAAGGCAAGAGCATCCTGCTTGAGGGTCAGCTCGGTTCCCTGAAGGATCCGGACCACGGTATCTACCCGATGGTTACTTCTTCTTCGACGCTGGCTGCTTATGGCGCGATCGGCGCAGGCATCCCGCCGTACGAGATCAAAAATATCACAGCTGTTGTTAAGGCTTATTCCAGTGCTGTCGGCGCAGGTGAGTTCGTCAGCGAGATCTTCGGTGACGAGGCCGATGAACTGCGTAAGCGTGGCGGTGACCATGGCGAATATGGCGCTACGACCGGACGTCCGCGTCGTATGGGCTGGTTCGATGCAGTTGCTACCCGTTACGGCTGCCGCATCCAGGGTGCGACTGAAGTTGCATTGACCGTTTTGGACGCACTGGGTTATCTCGATGAGATCCCGATGTGCGTAGGCTACGAGATCGACGGAAAGATCGAGAAAGACTTCCCCGCAACCGTAAAACTGGCGCAGGCGAAGCCCGTTTGGAAGGTATTCAAGGGTTGGAAGTCCGACATCCGCGGAATCAAGAATTACGATGAACTTCCGAAGGAATGCCGCGACTACATCGAGGCCATCGAGCAGGAGATCGGAGTACCGATCACCATGGTATCCAACGGACCGGGACGTAACGAGATCATTCTCAGAAAATAAATCTTCGGGCTGCCTTACGAGGCGGCCCGATTTTTTGTGCGTTTTCGGAGATTACTAAGTCGCAATACGTTCGTCGGCAGGCAACTCACTGCGCGGTGATGATCACGTTTCAGATTAATGAATAATCTGAAACTGCGCGCTCAACTCGAGTCCGGATTTCAGGGGTGCCTTTTCGACTGAGGCCGTTTTCCTGATAGCATCAGGTTCCCACCTGATGCGAAAACGACCTCAGCGAAAGCAAAAACCGATCTCGGAGATTCGGTTTTTGCCCCTGATCCGACCTCTCGTTCGCGCGATCATCATCCGCTCGATCCTATGCCCACCTCCGAACGTGTTGCGGCTTGCCAAGGTCCGGAAACACCGGACAAATACTCAGGCTGCATCGGGAGGTGGCCCGAAGGTTTGTTTTAACTGGGGGTCAGGGAATGAATTCGTCTATTGGGGAACCTAAAGGTTTGTTTTTCTAGAGGAGAGCTGGGTGAGGGGGATTTGTTTGGAAAAGAGGGAAAGTTAGGAAAATTTTAGGAAAAATTAATGGAAAAACCGTTGACATCGGTGCGGAAAAGTGATACATTTAATGCAGATGTTAGCACTCGGGGAAAATGAGTGCTAACAAACCAAGATCTCAGAGGTGATGTATTTGGAACTGGAAGACAGAAAATCTAAAATATTGACCGCCATTATACGGAACTATCTGGAGACGGGGGAGCCGGTGGGATCGCGAACGATATCAAAGTTCACCGATCTGCAGCTTTCATCCGCCACCATTCGAAATGAGATGGCGGACCTGGAGGAGATGGGCCTCATCATTCAGCCGCACACTTCGGCCGGACGTATCCCGACGGATAAGGGCTATCGTTTTTACGTAGACCAGATGATGGAAGCGCGTAAGCACGAGTTCGATGATGAGAAGCAGTTGCTCCTGCAGAGAGTGGACCGCATGGAGGCGGCCTTAAAGCAGCTGGCGAAGGTCCTCGCTGCAAATACAAATTACGCGACGCTGGTTTCGGCGCCGACGTACACACAGAATAAATTGAAGTTCATTCAGCTGTCCCGCGTGGACGAAGCGAAGGTGCTGGCAGTCATCATGACCCAGGGCAATATCGTAAAAAGCACGTTGGTGGACATGAACGAAGATATTTCAGAGGATGACGTTCTGAAAATGAACGTGCTTTTGAATGCGTCGCTGAACGGCCTGTCCGTAGACGAGATCAACCTCAATATCATCAGCAACCTGAAGACGGAAGCAAAAGAGCTGGCCCCGGCTGTTGAACCGATATTGACCGCGATCGCCCAGGCTATCGCAAGCGATAAGGACGAGCCGCAGATCTACACCAGCGGTACGACGAATATCTTCAAATATCCGGAGCTGTCGCAGTCCAGCAGCGCGACCGAACTGATCGGTGCGTTCGAGGAGAAACAGCCGCTGAACGAACTGGTGCTTTCCTCCATGAATAAGGAGGGCATTCAGGTATACATCGGTGAGGAGTCACCGTTCGAAAACCTGAAAGACTGTTCCGTGGTCACGGCAAATTATGATCTGGGCGATGGGTTGCACGGTATCGTCGGGATCGTAGGTCCGAAGCGAATGGATTACGAACGCGTGGTCGGAACCCTGCACGGACTGAAAAACCAATTGGATGCGATTTACAAGGAGATGGGAACCAAAAAGATTTCCGGCTCCGGCATCGGAAAGGATGAATAGACGGGATGAAGAAGGATTACAAAAAACGATCCAGAAACATAAATCGGACCATTAAGATCACCGATCTGGATGCGGAAGAGAAGAAGAAACAATCCTCCGGTAACAAAAAACCAAATGTTTCAAAAGATAAGGAAAAGCCTTTCGTAGTTGAGCCGAAGAAGGAAGATGCCTTCGAGGCGATGGAAGAGAAGGCGAAGGCGGCCGAAGAGGCGCAGGCTTCTGCAGCCGAGGCAGCCGAAACACCTGAGGCGGTCGAAAGTGTGCAGAGCGAGCCTGAGGTCGAGGCAGTCAGTGGCGAGGTCGAAGGCGAGGCACAGGCTGAGGCTTCCGAAGGAAAAGAAAAGAAGCGCGGGCTGTTCGGAGACGACGATGAGGCAGACGCAGCATTGGCAAAAAAAGACGAACAGATCGCCGAACTTCAGGATCAGCAGAAGAGACTGATGGCCGAATTCGACAACTTCCGTAAGCGTACGGAAAAAGAGAAATCCGCCATGTACGAGATCGGAGCGAAGAGCATCCTCGAGAAGATCCTTCCGATCGTCGATAACTTCGAACGTGGACTTGCGTCCATCTCCGAAGAAGAGAAGCAGAGCGGTTTCGCAAATGGCATGGATCTGGTCTACAAGCAGCTGTTGAAGATGCTTGAGGACGTAGGTGTTAAGCCGATCGAAGCGGTCGGACAGCCGTTCGATCCGAACTTCCACAATGCAGTGATGCATGTGGAGGATGAGAACCTCGGTGAGAACGTTGTGGCACAAGAGTTTCAAAAAGGTTATATGTACCGGGACGGCGTTTTGCGTCACTCCATGGTGCAGGTAGCCAATTAATATATTTAGAAAGAGTCTTTAGGAGGACGAACTACTATGGGAAAAATTATAGGTATTGACTTAGGTACGACAAACTCATGTGTTGCCGTAATGGAAGGTGGTAAGCCTGTGGTCATCGCGAATGCCGAAGGTATTCGTACCACACCTTCTGTTGTTGCATTTACGAAGAACGGAGAGCGTCTGGTCGGCGAGCCTGCAAAGCGTCAGGCAGTTACCAACTCTGAGAACACGATCTCTTCGATCAAGCGTCATATGGGTACCGATTATAAAGTAACCATCGGCGATAAGAAGTATTCTCCGCAGGAGATCTCCGCGATGATCCTTCAGAAACTGAAGGCAGATGCGGAAGCATACCTCGGCGAGAAGGTAACCGAGGCCGTTATCACGGTTCCGGCATACTTCAACGATGCTCAGCGTCAGGCTACTAAGGATGCAGGTAAGATCGCTGGCCTCGATGTTAAGCGTATCATCAACGAGCCGACCGCAGCAGCTCTTGCTTATGGCCTGGATAATGAAAAAGAGCAGACCATCATGGTATATGACCTCGGCGGCGGTACTTTCGATGTATCCATCATCGACATCGGTGACGGCGTGATCGAAGTTCTTTCCACCAACGGCGATACCCACCTCGGCGGCGATGATTTCGATAACCGTATCACCGAGTGGATGCTCGACGAGTTTAAGAAGGCTGAAGGCGTAGACCTTTCGAAGGATAAGATGGCTCTTCAGCGTTTGAAGGAAGCAGCCGAGAAGGCGAAGAAGGAGCTGTCCACAACGACAACGACCAACATCAACCTTCCGTTCATTTCCGCTACAGCAGACGGCGCTAAGCACCTCGACATGAACCTGACACGTGCGAAGTTCAACGAACTGACTCACGATCTGGTTGAGCGTAGCGTAGTTCCGGTACAGAACGCTTTGAAGGATGCAGGTATCACTGCAGCAGACCTGGGTAAGGTCCTTCTGGTTGGTGGTTCCACACGTATGCTTTCCGTACAGGAGAAGGTTGCACAGCTCACAGGTAAGGAGCCTTCGAAGTCTCTGAACCCCGATGAGTGCGTTGCGATCGGTGCTTCCGTACAGGGCGGTAAGCTGGCCGGTGAGGCAGGTGCCGGAGACATCCTCCTTCTGGATGTTACCCCTCTGTCCCTCGCGATCGAGACCTACGGCGGCGTTGCTACCGTATTGATCCCTCGTAACACGACCATTCCTACTAAGAAGACGGAGACATTCTCCACCGCAGCGGATAACCAGACCGCAGTTGATATCCGTATCACACAGGGTGAGAGACAGTTCACAAAGGATAATAAGCTTCTGGGCGAGTTCCTGCTCGATGGTATCCCGCCTGCAAGAAGAGGTGTTCCGAAGATCGAGGTTACCTTCGATATCGACGCAAACGGTATCGTTAACGTATCCGCGAAGGATCTCGGAACCGGTAAGGAGCAGCACATCACCATCACTTCCAGCACCAACATGTCCGATGCGGATATCGAGAAGGCTGTGAAGGAAGCTGCTGAGTACGAAGCACAGGATAAGAAGCGTAAGGAGATCATCGACGCTCGTAACGACGCGGATAACATGATGTTCCAGACCGAGAAGGCTCTCGACGAAGTAGGTGATAAGCTGTCTGAGGATGAGAAGTCGAAGGTTCGCGCTGATATTGAATCCCTTCGTGAGACATTGTCGAAGACGACCGCTGAGAACATGACCGACGCGGATCTGGCTGAGATCAATGAGAAGAAGGATACCCTTATGAGAAATGCTTCGATGGTATTCCAGAAGATGTACGAGCAGTCCCAGGCATCCGCAGGTGCTCAGAGCGCAGGTCCGGATATGGGTGCTCAGCAGACGACATCTTCACCGGAAGATGACAGCTTCTATGAGGGCGATGTAGTCGACGGCGATTTCAAGGAAGTATAATAGAACTTACAGACAGAGGTCAGCGGACTCGTGTATACATGGGTCCGTATGGCCTTCGTCTCGTGAATCATTGTCCACGATTTTTGTAAATTCTTCTTGAGAAATCGTGGAAATTCGTATATAATACAGTTGAGTTTATTTCGAACTGATCTAAGTTAACAAAGAGGGTGCATTATGGCTGAGAAAAGAGATTATTATGAGGTTCTGGGTGTTCCGAAGAACGCGGACGATGCTGCACTGAAGCGTGCATATCGTACCCTGGCGAAGAAGTATCACCCCGACAGTAATCCCGGTGATGAAGCGGCGGCTGAGAAGTTTAAAGAGGCCTCCGAGGCATACAGTGTATTAAGTGATCCCCAAAAGCGTCAGCAGTACGATCAGTTCGGTATGGCTGCATTTGACGGTTCGGCCGGAGGCGGTGCGAATGGGTTCGACTTTACGAACATGGATATGGGCGACATCTTCGGCGACATCTTCGGCGATTTCTTCGGAGGCTCCAGAAGACGTGCGGATCCGAACGCGCCTGTTAAGGGACAGAACCTGCATACTACGTTGAAGATCACATTTGAAGAGGCGGTATTCGGAGTAGAGAAACCCCTTGAGATCAATATCAAAGACGAATGTACCTACTGCCACGGCAGTGGAGCGAAGCCCGGAACCACGCCGCAGACATGTGCGCGTTGTAAGGGGACCGGTCGTATTACCTACACCCAGCAGTCTATTTTCGGTGTGACCACGAGAAATGTCACAACGTGTCCGGATTGTAACGGTACAGGTAAGAAGATCGTTGATAAATGTCCGAAGTGCTATGGCAACGGATATATCACATCCCGTAAGAAGATCATGGTATCGGTTCCGGCCGGTATCGATTCAGGACAGAGCATCCGTATTCGCGGTAAGGGCGAGCCCGGTAGTAACGGAGGCGAGAGAGGCGATTTGCTCGTTGAAGTTCAGATCGGAGCACATCCTACGTTCCGCAGACAGGGTGAGAACATCTATTCGACGCAGGAGATCTCCTTCCCTGAGGCAGCGCTGGGCGGCACGATCCGCATCCAAACCGTCGATGGTGAGGTCGAGTACGAGGTAAAGCCCGGAACGCAGCCTGATACGAAGGTCCGCTTGAGGAGCCGCGGTGTTCCGTTCCTTCGCAACAAGACGACGCGTGGCGATCATTATGTAACGCTTGTCGTTACGGTTCCCACGAAGCTTACCGAAGAGCAGAAGGACGCACTGAGGAAATATGCCGATACATTCAAAGGCGGCGGAAGAAAGAAGAAAGGTCTGTTCGGTTGAGAACAGTTTCCCGCATAAAGAAGCAGGTCATTTGGTTATCCGATAACCAAATGACCTGTTTTTTATTTCATACGTTCGTATAAGATATTTTCTTCGACCGCTTGGAAGCCCATTTTTTCGTAAAGGGCAAATGCGGGAGCGTTCAGCGAGGATACATGAAGTAGGATGGAGTCCGGGAGGTTGCCGTTCTCCAGCGGCTCACGGAAGGCTGCCTCAACGGCTGCCTGTGCATAGCCTTTCTTTCGATACTTCGGTAAGATGCAGAGGTCGAATAAAAACCAGCCGTTTTTGTATTCGGTCAATGCAACGCCGCCTACGGACGTTTGATCCCCGTTGAGGATCTGAAAGAATTTTCCTTCATCGGGCTGATAAGGAAGATCGAAGCATGCCTCGTAGATGGGCTGAAAAACATTCGCGCTACAGGGCCTTAGCTTCACGGATGGGGATATTTCGGTTTCGGGCCTGTCAGCCGGAAGTTTCATGATGCATTCGCGAGAGAAGATCCCGAACCCGGACGCCTTCAGGAAAGCATTTGCCGCAGGGGCTTCCTTCGTATTACTCATGTAGTAGAGCGCAGGGGAGGAGACCGCATCTTCAGCGGCTTCCAACAAACGCGTTGCTATTCCTTTGCGGCGGTGTTCTTTAGCGACCAGGATAAAGATCCACGGATCGGAATCGGGGTCCTGGACCAGGCACAGGCCGATGCATCCGCCTGTGACCGGATCGGTCTCATAGAAGAAGAGTGCGGAGCTTTCTGCCTCGGTCCACTCGGAGAGCGGAGGAAGAGGGCTTTCCGCAGAACCGGCATTCCACAGGGTTTGAAACGATTCCCGTAAGCCTTTATTCAGTCTGGTGATCTTGTGTATCATAAATACTCCCATTGCGTTCGTATTGTTCATGCTTTTCGAAACGAAGCGCTTAGTCCCAGTATAATAGTTTTGAAAAAAATTTACAAGATTTTCGAAAAACCTATTGACAGTGCATCTTTCACATGATATAACTGTACTAGAGCGACTAATACAGTTGTGGGAGGTGTTATATGAAGCGGTATTTCAACTTTTCGGTGTATAAGGAACAACTAAGACGTTTAAAGATGCCTGCGATGCTCGTTGGAATATTGACCACGTTCATTCTGATCATGATCGTTGTGTTTTATCGGGTCGTAGGATATTCCGATTTATACACAGGAGCGAACCCGACGATGCTGCCTATGGTATTTGCACCGTTTTTTTCGGTTCTCCTTATGGAGATCCTTATGAAGGATTATCGAACGAGAAACGGAAGCGATTTTTATCATGCATTACCTGTGACCAGGCAGAGCGTTATGACCAGTTCAGTGCTTGCAGTGTTAAGCGTTATCGTGCTTTATTTAACGATACCGACGGCGATCCAGGCGATCGTATCGTATGTAATGGGTGTTACCCGGTTCGATTGGGATCGGTATTATTCTGGGGTCGTTTTCGCGACCTTGATCTCGATCTATTTTTGCGGCGGTCTCTGCCTCGGATATTGCCTGACCGGAAAGCGCTCTTCACATATGATCGTTTCTGCTGTTATCATGTTCGGTCCCAGACTCCTTTTATTCTTTATCGCTCTTCTGATCAAGGAGATTATGCCATATCTGTTGCTGAACCGTTTGAGCCTGTTGTTTGATCCCGTGAAATACAACCTGGTATTCAGTTATATGGCGGATAAAGGTCCGACCACGACAGCAGTAGTGTATACCATGCTGATCACGCTTGTATATTATGTGCTCGCTTATATCCTGATCGTACGCAGACCCAGTGAGACGGCGGGCTCGCCGACCACTTCGCCTAAGATCGAAACTGTGGTACGTATTATTCTGTCCTGTGCTTTATGCCTTCCGTCGATCGCCGCCACCGTATTCCTTATAGCGCTTGACGAACCAAGTACTTACATTTACGGAGGAGATCTGGATCTCTATGTGATCGTCTTTTTCTACCTCCTTTCGATCATATTCTATTTTCTGTACGAGATCATCCAGACCAAAAAGGTTAAAGCTGCGTTCAAGCATTGGAAGGGTTTTGGCTGGGTAGTTGTGTTCAATCTGTTGATCATCTTAGGTATTTCGATCATCTTTAACAATGTCACAGATAAAAGACCGAATGCGGATGAGATCGCCAGTGTATCGATCGTTGAAGTATCCAAAGGTGTTTTCGATGAAGAGGCACGGGATTATGATCCATATCCGTATAACTGGGATACTCCCGTATTTTTGGATAAAAAAAGCGAGAAAATATTTGAAGGTTTGATCTACGACATTCCATTGACCTCAGAAAGGGTCAGGACTGCAGTTTCCAAAGAATTGGATCTTGCGATCAGTGACCCGGATGCCTATAGATCGAGAAGACACTATATTTCCACGAAAGACTTTCAGAATATTTCAGGGAATACGGATGCATTATCCGATCGCCGTTATGTTGGTTTGAAGATCCGGTTAACAAACGGAAAAACCATATATCGCTGTCTGAGTTTGCCGATCAATACTTTCGCAGAAATTTTCGAGAAGCCGGAGTTTACGCAACGCTTGGATAAGATCGATCTGACGAAAGCAATTCGCCTTTATGAAGAGCTAATCGATGATGGGCACGTAGAAGTACGCCTGAATACTGTCTCCTTTTCCAATGTATATACAAATGAGGGGAGCAGAAAATATAGTAAGATGATCGAAGATCTGATACATGCGTTGCAAGAGGATGTTCAGGCGATGACAACTGAGCAGAAAGCCGAGTTCATCTTTTCTTCAGTAGAAAACATTCGCACAGAGGATGATTTTTGGAAGAATACATACAAAAATAAAAAAATAGAAGCACAATTATTAAGTTGGCTCCCGTGTTCCAGTTCTTTTGTATTTGTCGGATCTAAGGAATTGACTCCTTCTTTCTTTGATGCTGCCATGGAAAATGAACTATTCCAGAGAACATTACAGAACTGGGCCGATCGTTATTTCTATTTTAATTTGTCAGAAGGAGGTGGCGCCAATGTTTCAAATTGATGTCATGTCGCGCATCCCTCCTTATGAACAGATCATCGAACAATTCGAACAGTTTGTGATGCGGGATCTGCTCAGACCGGGCGATAAGCTGGACAGCGTGCGGCAATTATCCGTGCAACTGTCCGTGAACCCGAATACTATCCAGAAAGCGTATTCGGAAATGGATCTGCGCGGATACATCCGTTCCGTACCCGGTAAGGGCTGCTTTGTCACACCGGAAGCTAAAGATATCGTTAGGAGAGGACATAGGGATAAAATGAAAGAATTAAGGGAGATCGTTCGCAATCTGATATTGGCAGGTGTCACAAAGGAGGAGTTGGTCGAGCTGATCAACGAAGAATACAACGAGAGGAGCATTGCCCATGATAAAGGTTGAGAACGTTTTAAAGAAGTTTGATGATTTCACCGCGCTTAACCACATCAGCTGCACGATCCCGGATCATTGCATCTATGGTCTGGTAGGCTCCAACGGCGCCGGTAAATCGACACTTCTGCGCCTCATAAACGGCGTATACAAGGAAGATGAAGGAAGTATCACCATCGATGATGAGCCCGTGTTCGAAAACATCGAAGCAAAGCAAAAACTGGTGTACGTCCCCGATGAATTATATTACATGGGAAATGCATCCATGGAGCGCATGGCCATGATCTACAAGAGTTTCTATCCGAATTTCTCGAAGGAACGTTTTGAGACCCTGGCGGAGCAGTTCAATCTGGACCGGAAGAAGGGGATGAATACATTTTCCAAAGGTATGAAGCGACAGGCGGTCACGATCCTGGCACTGGCCTGCAGGACGAAGTACATCTTCTTTGACGAGACCTTCGACGGCCTGGATCCGATCATGCGAAATGTCGTTAAGAGCATCATTTACGATGATGTTTGCGAGCGCGGAACGACGGCAGTCATTACGTCGCATTCGCTGCGTGAACTCGAGGATACCTGCGACCAGTTGGCACTTTTGCATAAGGGCGGACTGGTGCTCCAGAGTGAAGTAAGCGACCTGAAGACAAACCTGTTTAAGATGCAGATCGCATTCAAGCAGGACTTCGGCCCGGAACTGTTCAACAAGCTTTCCGATGGTACGGTCTTCAGCAACAAGGGCGCATTGAGTTTGCTTCATTTTTCAAAGCATGGCTCCGTGGCCAATGTGATCATGCGTGGCAGCAGTGAGTTTGCCATGGACCAGCTTCGGAAGTATGATCCGATCCTAGTGGAGATCCTGCCACTTACGCTCGATGAAGTATTTACCTACGAGATGGAGCTGCTTGGTTATTCATTTGATAAGATGATAGGACAGAAAGATCCTGAATAGTAAGACAGGAAGGGCCGCGCCTCGCGGCCCTTCTTTTTTATTTGTCAGACGTTCATTTCTATGGTATTATATAGTTGTGTGTAAATACGGCCGGTGGAACCGTTCAGGATCCCGCCGTGAGAAAAGGAGATCATCAGATGAATAATAACCTTAGGATCCGACATGGATCGGATTTTTTTGCGGCACTTATGCTCGTTGTTATACTGTTTGTACCTGCTTTTAGAGATACTGCATGGGCAGATGACTGGCAGTATATCACGATCACGAAGCAACCTAAAGATGTGACCGTGAAGGCAGGTCAGAACGCTTCATTTTACGTGATAGCGGACGGAAGCGGAGATATCACTTTCCAATGGGAATCCAGAAAAGACGCCAACAGTCCCTGGACGAAATCGGCACAGCCGGGAGCTAAGACAAATATTCTTTCGGTAGATGCTGTCGGTGGGCTAAGCGGTTGGCAGTTCCGCTGTACGATACGGACCAGTAAGGAGTATAAGACCACCGATGTAGCGACGCTTACCGTACTTCCGGCCGTAACGAAACAGCCTGCGGATGCGTATGCGCCTGCCGGTTCTACGGCAAAATTTACAGTGACTGCATCCGGTAAGGCGAACCTTACCTATCAGTGGCAGTCCAGAAAAGACTCTAATAGCGCGTGGTCGAATTCCGGTCAGAGCGGAGCTAAGACACAAACGCTTTCCGTTGCTGTCCTGGAAGGATTGAACAGGTGGCAATTCCGTTGTGTCGTAACCGATGGAAACGGAAATAAGACATATTCTGATCCAGCTGTATTATTGACTAAATTCGGTATTATTCATCAACCGATGGATAAAAAGGCGAGGGCAGGTACTCAGGGGTACTTCACGATCTCTGCAGTCGGTAAAGGAACGCTGAAATATCAGTGGCAGTCCAGGAAGAATAGCAGTAGCGCGTGGTCGAATTCCGGTCAGACGGGAGCTAAGACGTCACAACTATGCGTTTCCGTGATCGGTGGATTGAATGGATGGCAATTCCGTTGCATCGTGACGGATGCGAGCGGCAAGAGTGTAACATCCAACGTAGCAACACTTACGGTCGTTCCGGATATAACGAAACAGCCTCAAAGTGTCTATACGATCGTGGGGTCTTCGGGGAAATTCACCATAGAAGCGAGTGGAAAAGCGAACCTTACCTATCAGTGGCAATCCCGTAAGAATCCACAGTCAAGTTTTTCAAACTCGGGGCTTACCGGGGCGAAGACGGCAACTTTATCCGTACCCGGACTCGCGGGATTAAATGGCTGGCAATTTCGCTGTGTAGTTACAGATGGAAACGGTCAGACGGTGTTATCCAATACTGTCAGCATGCACGTCCTTGATGAAGTTCCGATCACTATCGCGTATTTTCCGAATGCAACGTTTCGTGAGTACGTTTCCGGTTTCGATAAAGATAAAAATGAGATTTTAAGCCTTGCTGAGCTTCGGGAAGTAAAAAGAATAGACGTGTTTAATAAATCGATAGCTGACCTCAAAGGGATCGAATTCTTTACGCAGCTTGAGAGCCTATACTGTTCCCAGAATAATCTGAGAGAGTTGGATCTCAGTCGCAACACGAAGCTGAAGTGGTTGGACTGCGCGTTTAATCGGCTGACGGATTTCGACCCGAGTCCTCTATCCGAACTGAATTATCTGGATGTTGCGCATAATCCGATCGGAAAGTTGGATATCGGGAATAATAAGGCCCTTGAAATATTGTGTTGTGATGGTTGTCAGCTGACAACACTGGATGTGAAGAAGAATACGAATTTGAGAGAATTATTCTGCGCCGATAATGCTATTAAGGTATTGGATTTGAGTAAGAATACGGCGCTGATCGAACTGGGCTTTTATAATACCCTGTTGACTTCGCTGAATCTAAGCGCGAATACGAACCTGCTATACCTTAGTTGTAATGGTAATGCTCTGGAATCGCTTGATCTGAGTAAGAACACGAAGTTGGTTGAGCTTGTTTGCAATGATAATCCATTGACGGTATTGGATCTAAGAAAGAACACCGAACTAATGACTATCCACTGTGATAAGGATGACCAACTGATCGGTGTCGGAAGCGGTGTGACGATATACAGGGAATAACCGGATCGAGTTGAAATTTGAGAGAAATCGCCTCGTATCCGAAGGTAAATGATGAACGAAAGAAGGTAGAAAACTATGGAGAAATTAACAAAAGCATTGCCCGAGAAAAATGTGGATATACGAAAGGCGGCCATCATCGGCTGCGGTTTTGTGGGATCCTCTACAGCGTTTGCGCTGATGGAGGCCGGCACGTTTTCGGAGCTGGTGCTGATCGACGTAGATAAGAGCCGCGCCGAAGGCGAGGCGATGGACATCAGCCATGGTGTGCCGTTTGTAAAGCCGATGAAGATCTATGCAGGCGACTACGACGATATCGTAGATGCTTCGATCATCATCATTACAGCAGGCGCTGCACAGAAGCCGGGCGAGACCCGTCTGGATCTGGTGCAGAAGAACGTGGCGATCTACAAGTCCATCATTCCCGAGATCAAAAAGCGAGGATGCGAGGGCGTTTTGCTCATCGTGTCAAATCCGGTCGACATCCTGACCTATGTGGCGCAGAAACTGTCCGGCTTCCCGGCACATCGTGTCATCGGTTCGGGTACGGTTCTGGATACGGCGCGCCTGAAGCATATGCTTAGCAATCATCTTTCGGTCGACAGCCGCGCGGTTCACGCGTTCATCATCGGTGAGCACGGCGACAGTGAGCTCGCGGCATGGTCCGGCGCCATGGTTTCCGGTGTTCCGCTCTCTAAATTCTGTGAGATGCGCGGACATTTCAACCATGACGAGTCCGAGCGTCACATCCAGGAGATGGTAAAGAACTCGGCATACGAGATCATCGAGCGTAAGAAAGCGACCTACTATGGCGTGGCGATGGCGGTCCGCCGCATCTGCGAGGCCATTGCCCGCGATGAGAAGTCCATTCTGTCGATCTCCAGTCTCATGGAAGGCCAGTACGGCCTGACCGATATCTGTCTGTCCATGCCGGCGATCGTGGGCGCGGATGGCGTAGAAGAGAAGATCCCGATCTCGCTCGATGAGGACGAGATCACGAAACTCATGGCTTCGGCGCGTGCGCTGAAGGAGATCGCGGATTCCCTGGATCTTACGGTCAATGAATAATTCGCGGAGGACGATATGTTAAAGTGTATTTCATGGAATGTCAACGGCATCCGCGCCGTGGCAGATAAAGGTTTTATGGATTTCTTTAAGGCGGCGGATGCAGATCTGTTTTCGCTGCAGGAGACGAAGTGCCAGCCGGGGCAGATCGAACTGGATCTGCCGGGATACCATCAGTATTGGTATTCGGCAGAGAAAAAGGGTTACTCCGGCACGGCTGTATTTTCCAAGCAGGAACCGGTCAGCGTGACTTACGGCATCGGCATTGAAGAGCATGACCATGAGGGGCGTGTGATCACGCTCGACATGGGAACTTTTTACTACGTTACCGTCTATGTGCCGAACTCGCAGGACGGCCTGAAGCGTCTGGATTACCGGATGGTATGGGAGGATGACTTCCGCGTATATCTGAACGGACTGGCGCAGCAGAAGACGGTGATCGTGTGCGGCGATATGAACGTCGCGCATCAGGAGATCGACCTGAAGAATCCGAAATCCAACCGTAAGAACGCGGGCTTTACCGACGAGGAACGCGAGAAGATGACAGAGCTTTTAGCGAGCGGTTTTACCGACAGCTTCCGGTATAAGTATCCGGATGCGCGTGACATCTATTCCTGGTGGTCGTACCGCTTCCGTGCGCGTGAAAACAACGCAGGATGGCGCATCGACTATTACCTGGTTTCGGACGATGCAAAAGAGAAGATCGTGGATGCGAAGATATTGACCAATGTGTACGGTTCGGACCACTGTCCGGTGGAGCTTACCATCGAGATATAAGTTGACATTCCGACCGGATCGGAGTATAATTGAATACAGTTGAGCAGATACGTCTGCATGAAAAGCGGCAGCTAATCGAGTTTACTTCTTTTTCCGAGTTCAATTCGATGATATCGCCGCTTTTCTGTTTATGGAGGCACGGATGAATAAAGTATTTCAAGAGGCGCTGTTCAGGAAGAATATCCTGACCTATCCCGACGATTCCAAAGGCGAGAACTGGTTTGAGACCCTCTATTCGCTGGCGCAGTTGTTCGGTATCCGGATCGTGTCCGGAGACAAGACAAAACTTACGAATGAAAGCATCAAGATCGCGCAGGAGCAGCTCAGGATCTTCGTTCCGCCTGCGTTCTACAGAGGTTTTCCCGGTTCGGTTCGTGCCCTAAACGTAGATGCTTTGTTGTTCGATCAGTTGTATCACTATGCGCAGACCTATGGCACCGGCGATTTTTCCACACCGGGACATTCGATCTTCGAAGAGGAATATGAACGAGCGCCGTTTTGTGAAAAATTTCGGCCGAGAAAATTCCGGGTGATGTCGGAGTCGGAGGGCATTCAGCTCCTTTTGCAGGATGCGGCGGCGATGTTAAAGCAGACCCGTCCGATCTCGGATACGGATCTGGATGTCCTTGCAGAAGCGATCTGCGAGTATGGATTGCCCGCGAAGACCGTTGCTTCAAAAAACACGGCGATCCGTCTGATGATCCGGTTCCGCACGACGAACTATCTGAGCATGTTTAATCTGTCGGATATCCTGAAGATCGTGGACGAACTGATCTACATCTGGTATCCGCACATTTATCAGAAGAGTAAAGCAGATAAGAAGGATCCCCTGAAACTCCTGAATCTTAGAAACTGCGACCGTAAGTGGATCACATTACTGATCGACCGGAAGTTTGAACAGGGCGGTCCTACGATCAATGTGACGGAATGTTTCGAGAGGAAAGACCTCTGGTGCGGCCTTTTGCATCATCTGCACTATAGACCGAAGAATGCTTCGGCGCGGGCGTTTGTGAACGCGATGCGCGGAAATAAGAACTATTCGACCTATTCGGCCATGGAAGAGTCACTGAAGAAACATGGCGCGACGACAGCACTGGAGGTGCTGCGCCACGGGAAGGGCTCGGGCGCTGTGCTCCGCAGCCTGAATTATCTCATTTCCCGCTGTAAGAATGAAGAGGAGATCGACCGGATCCTCTCCGAGATCGATACGGCGAGCAACGAGGTCATTCTGGTCCAGCTTTTATATGCCTACGATCTGATGGTCCGCAACGGCACCATCAAGCCGCGCGTGTTCCGTTATACACGGCATAATCTGATGACCACTCACACCGAGACGCAGAAGGAATGGAATGCCCGTAAGAGTTTCCTCACGCAAAAACTTGCGTCCCAGGCGCTCGATCGTGTAAAAGCGAGACTGCAGCAGTTGTGGCACGGCCGCTTCGGCAAGGTCTACATTGACCCGTTTATGAAGCAGGTGGCATGGCCCATCTCGGAAAATGCGGGCGAGGCGGGCGTCGGTGTGCTTCCGAAGGGCTCGAAGCTCCCTCTGGACATCCAGAAGACCGTGCGCGCATTTACCTACTGGGAGCGTGTGGATGACATCGATCTGTCCTGCATGGGACTTACCGAGGAAGGCGGAAGTATCGAGTTTTCCTGGCGTACCATGGCCGAGCGTCAATCCCCTGCGATCACGTTCTCCGGCGACGAGACGTCGGGCTACACCGGCGGCTCGGAGTACTACGACATCAACATTCCCGAATTTAAAAAGGAGTGGCCGGATGTCCGCTATGTGATCGTTTCGGACAATGTTTTCTCTATGGTTCCGTTTAGTGGCGTATTCTGCCGTGCAGGATTTATGCTTCGCGAGGAGCCAAATTCCGGCGAGATCTACGAGCCGAAGACCGTGCAGACTTCCTTTACGATCAACAGCGCGACCACCTTCGTGCACCTGTTTGGTATCGACCTGAAGGAGGGCACGTTTGTCTGGCTGAATACCGCTTCCGGAATTTGTACTCCGGTCGCAGGTGAACTGAATCACGCGTATCTGACCGATTTCTTCAGTCGGACGGAAGCATTTTCCGTATACGATTTCTTCGCATGGGCAGCGACCGAGATCGTCGACGATCCGAAGGAAGCCGATGTGGTCGTATCCGATGACCTTACGATTTGCGAAGGAAAAGAGAGTTTCCACAGTTATGATTTTGCACGGCTCGCAGCCTTGCTTTCGTGAGCCGGAGAGCATATAAGAAAGAGAGGGTTTACTATGAATAACACATTAGAAGTTTTGAAGACCAGAAGGAGCAGCCGTAAGTATACGGACCAGAGAGTTCCGCGCGACGTGATCGAGCAGATCGTGGAGGCAGGAACTTACGCGGCGACCGGCATGGGACGTCAGTCACCGATCATGATCGTGGTGGACAATGACGAGCTCCGCGACCGTCTGTCTGCGCTGAATGCAGCCGTTATGGGTTCGAACATGGATCCGTTCTATGGGGCGAAGCAGGTGATCGTGGTTTTGGCCGACCGTAACGTTGCGACCTATGTTTACGACGGAAGTCTGGTCATGGGTAACCTCATGAACGCTGCGGAAGCCCTGGGCGTTTCGTCCTGCTGGATCCACCGCGCGAAGGAAGTTTTCGACTCCGAAGCCGGTAAGAAGATCCTGAAGGATCTCGGCATCGAGGGCGACTACGAGGGCATCGGCAACCTCATCATCGGTTACGATGATGGCGGAAAGCGTCCTGCAGCCCCCAGAAAAGAGAATTACGTTTACTGGGCAGATTGATCCTTCACAGTTCGTAATATCGGAACAGTCACACGGTTCGGGAAGGGGAAGAATATGAAAGTATTGATCATAGGCGGCGTTGCCGGCGGAGCCACCGCAGCAGCACGTATCCGTAGACTGGATGAGAATGCCGAGATCGTGATCTTAGAGCGTTCCGGATATATCTCGTATGCTAACTGCGGCCTGCCGTATTATGTCGGCGGCGCGATCGAAGATTCGGCAGATCTGACGGTGCAGACGCCGGAGGGCTTACGTTCCCGTTATAAGATCGATGCGCGCGTTTTATCGGAGGCGGTAGCGATCCGGCCGGAGAGTAAAACAGTCGTTGTAAAGGATCTTAAGACCGGAACGACGTATGAAGAGAAATACGATAAGCTGATCTTGTCTCCGGGCGCGAAACCGGTCATTCCGAAGGGGGCGGACGTGAACGCTCCGGGCGTATTCACCGTGCGCAACGTCGAGGATACATTGGCCATACGGAAATACATCGAGGATCATGCACCGCAGAAGGCTGTGATCGCCGGCGGCGGTTTCATCGGCCTGGAGATGGCGGAGAACCTGATCCGCAA
>JAFYZH010000048.1 GCA_017548765.1 Lachnospiraceae bacterium
ACTCCGTACAGGTTAGTGTCCGCCGTGATGGTGAATGAATCGCCGGCTGCGTACTGTACCGTTCCATTCGACGCCGCAGTCTGATCGGTGTTCCATCCCTTGAAGATGTAATCACCATTGGGAACCATGTCGTTCTGACCCAGAATGGTCACTGTTTCCCCCTTCTCATAGGGGCTCTGTGAATCCACAGGCTCACTTCCGCTCGAAAGGCTGATATTTGCGTGATAAGTTACAGTAACCTTCGGCTCCCATACTCCGTACAGGTTAGTGTCCGCCGTGATGGTGAATGAATCGCCGGCTGCGTACTGTACCGTTCCATTCGACGCCGCAGTCTGATCGGTGTTCCATCCCTTGAAGATGTAATTGGTAGCAGTCAAGCCGCCCTGACTCAGGACCGTTACTGTGCTTCCGCTGTCATACGGGTTAAGTGTATCCACAGGGACATCACCGGTCGCCGCATCCAGGTTCTTAACATAGGTCACGTTGTAGACCGGTACCCATACAGCGTAGAATACCATATCACCTGTGATCGTGAAAGTGGTACCCGCCGCCCAATTCGAGTCCGGTTCGGTTGCGTTCTGGTCCAGGCTCCAGCCCAGGAACTTATAGCCTTCTGCCTTGAAACCGGTATTGGAATCATTGGTCATAACGGTTACCTGCGTTCCTGTATAGTACGGACTGCTCGTATCCGTCACTGAGCCGGTAGCCGCATCGAGATTTTTAACGTAGGTCACATTGTACTTCGGAATCTCCTGCCATACAGCGTACAATATGGTGTCATTGTTAATGGTAAAGGTTGCGCCCGGTGCATACTGTACCGTTCCGTTAGTTGCAGCGTTCTGGTCGGTATTCCATCCCTGGAAGGTGTAACCTTCCGCAGCCATGGAGCCTTTATCAAGGACCGTTACCGTGCTTCCGACATAGTACGGGCTGTTAGTGTCCGTCTGGCCTCCGGTCGCAGTTGCGAGGTTCTTATCGTAAGTCACCGTATACTTCGGGATCTCGCTCCATACTGCGTACAGGGTGGTGTCCTGGCCGATAATAAATGTATCGCCTGCATTGAACTGTACGTTTCCGTTCATTGCCGCTGTCTGATTAGTGTTCCAACCGATAAAGGTGTAACCAACCGCAGCCATAGATCCCTTATCCAGGATCGTCACTTCGCTGCCGCTCAGGTACGGATTGTTCGCATCCATCTGTTCACCGGTCGCTTCCAAGATGGTCTTATCGTAGGTTACCGTATACTTCGGGATCTCCCTCCATACTGCGTACAGGGTGGTATCCTGGTTGATAATAAATTTATCGCCTGCATTGAACTGTACGTATCCGTTCGTTGCCGCTGCCTTATCAGTATTCCAACCGATAAAGGTGTAACCAAACGCAGCCATAGATCCCTTATCCAGGATCGTCACTTCGCTGCCGCTCAGGTACGGATTGTTCGCATCCGTCTGTTCACCGGTCGCTTCCAAGATGGTCTTATCGTAGGTTACTGTATATGTAGGGATCTGCTCCCAAACCGCATACAGGTCAGTATTCTGCGTAATGTTAAATGTATCACCTGCTGCATACTGTACCGTTCCGTTCGTTGCTGCTGTAGCGTCGGTGTTCCACCCCTTAAAGGCATAACCTTCCGCTGTCATGCTGCCCTGACCCAGGACAGTTACTGTGGAGTCCTTCACATACGGGCTCTGAGAGTCCACCGGTGCAGCGCTGGCCGTCGTCAGATTCTCATGATAGGTCACTGTATAAACCGGCGTCCAGAGCGCGTACAGCGTCTTATCCGAGTTCATCTTAATGGTATCGTTTGCAACATAATCCGGCGTGGTAGCGGAAGGATCTTCCGACCAGCCTATAAAACGATATCCGTCTCTACGCCAGTTTCCGGGCGTAGTCAGATCGTTGTTATTCTTTATCGTAGCAAGTTCGTTGTATTCATATACAGTAGCGTCTGTTACTGCCGTATCATTGGTTCCCAGAGTAGCATCCAATGCATTCGGATCGTATGTGATCTTATACATCTTCAGGCCCGGGATCGAAGTGGGACGGAAGTCCGAGCGGTGTACTTCGGCACCATAGGACTCTACGTTCTTACCGATCACGGTACCATTTACCGCGTGAGCTCTGACGGTCGCTGCCGGTGCCAAAATGGTTCCAACCACATGATTATCTACGAACGAAAGCGTACCATGATATAAGCCATCGGCCGATGAAGAGTCATAGAAATTCCACAGAATATTGTTTCCGTTGAAGATCGTGGTCTCATTGTTTTCCACAACAGTGCCATCTGTAAAACGGTACTTCACTTCATGATCAAAGTCATAGGAAGAATAGCCGCTAAGATCGACGTTGATGATCATGACCTGAGAGCTCGAAGCAAGCTTATATTCCTTAGACTCAAATGTCATTGTACCATCAGACTGAACCCGATCGATCAGCATATCCTTACCGATCGAAGCTAGTTCAGCCCCAGTCAAAGAAAGAACAGTTACTCCGTCTTCCGCTACGACAATATGGTTCTGACCGGATCCGGCCGCCTGACCATCATGAATATCGGAAACCGTCTTGGAATGATCCCCCGTGAAACTGGAAAGAGCCTGTGACAAACGCTCCAGATGCGCAAACTCCTTATCAAAGTCCAGGAACTCCTTATTGGGATTCGCGTACAGAATAGCATTCCAGTTACCCTGGACTTCCTTTCCGTTGATCTTCCTCGGAGGCGCAGTTACATAATCCCCACTCTGGTCGATAATCAACAGATATCCGTCGCCATGCAGGCCCAGAGTTCCGGAGTTCTCGGTTTGCAGTTCCCCAAAATAGTTGATCAGCCGATAATTCCCATTCGGAACCGTCTGATTCGGCATACCATTCACGGTAAATGTACCGTTGTTTTTGGTAATCAATATCGGAGAAGCGAGATTACCGTTCGTATGCACTCCGACCGCAACACTCTCGCGACCAAACAGCAAGAATCTCTGGGCCGCACCGAGAATATCGTTCTCGTTGTACTCATCCAGTTCATAGTACGACTGCTCAATGTAATCATGCGTATCCCCTGCGTTATGTCCGGTGGTATACGGATCCGCATGCGTCGTACGGTTCGTGAGCTTGATGCCGGTCACGATCATTACGGCCGACATAAAGAGTGCCAAAACTCGTTTCAAGTTACGTTTGTTCATGAAAAACCTCCTTACTATTCGGTGCACAGGAAACTCTTAAATCGGCGCCGAAATAAACCCCTCCGCGCTTTTTATGTGATCTTCCCAATTTACACGCATACAATGCACCCCATTATTAGCATCGTATTCTCTTATTATAACGTATTTAAGCCTTGAAAATCAAGGGTATACGCCAATTTTTTTCTTTTATCTGTTTTTCGAAACTTTTTTCGTAAAACGTTCGATTTACCCGCATTTTGTTTGCTTTTTGCAACTTTTCAACAGTTTTTGCATTGCCTTTATACATAAAAAGACTGCGAGCCCGGTTTTCACCGGGCTCGCGTCGTTAAAATATTCAGAAATCGTATCTTTTACTTCAATCAATCGTGGATCGGACCACCCATGGAGTCGTCATCATCATCGTGGATCGGGCCACCCATGGAGTCGTCGTCATCATCGTGGATCGGGCCACCCATGGAGTCGTCGTCATCATGGACCGGACCACCCATGGAATCGCCATAGTAGTCGTCATCGGAAAGAGGCTTCGTGGTCGCGTTGAGCTGAGCCAGAGCCGCTGCTGCTGCTTCCGCAGCCAGTCGGTTCAGATCCACTTCTTCGGATGCGCGTCTAGCTTCTGCCTCACGTTCTGCATCTCTCTCAGCCTGAAGTTCCGCCTCACGCGCTGCTTCTTCTGCCAGCTTCTGCAAAGCTTCTGCTGCTGCACGATCTGCTGCTTCTTTCTCGATCTCTTCTGCTTCCGCACGCTGAGCCTCTTCCTGCTCTGCAAGTGCTTCCGCTGCCGCTGCCGCGCTTTCAGCAACTTCCTGCTCTACGGCAGCCGCTGCTGCCTGAGCTTCTTCTGTAGCACGCATTGCTGCCTCTTCAGCAGCACGCTCCGCTGCTTCCTGCTCCGCACGCTCTGCCGCTGCACGTTCTGCAGCCTCACGCTGAGCCGCTTCCGCAGCTGCCTGTGCCTCACGGGCTGCCTGCTGCAAAGCTTCACGCTGCTGACGCTCCGCCTTCTCTGCTGCAACCTTTACTGCCGCTTCCTTAGCGAGCTGCATCTGTGCGCCATACTGCGCATTGAACAGTTCTGAGTAGAAACCGCCCTTCTCGAGCAGTTCATCATGTGTACCCTGCTCAACAACATTACCGTTCTTCATTACGATGATACGGTCAGCATTGCGGATCGTCGACAAACGGTGAGCGACCACGAAACTGGTGCGTCCCTTCATCAACTTATCGAATGCCTCCTGGATCTTCGCCTCAGTACGGGTATCGATGGAAGATGTAGCCTCATCCAAAATGAGCATCGGCGGGTGTTTCAGCATAACACGGGCGATACAGATCAGCTGACGCTGGCCCTGTGACAGGTTGCTTCCGCCTTCGGATACCATGGTCCGGTATCCCTGCGGCATACGGCGAATGAAACTATGCGCATGCACAGCCTTCGCTGCATCCATGATCTGTTCTTCCGTCGCGCCGGGCTTACCCATCGCGATATTCTCCAGGATGGTTCCGCTGCGGATCCAAGTATCCTGGAGCACCATGCCGAAGTTACCGCGCAGGCTGGACTTCGTCATGCTGGCAATGTCACGGTTATCCACTTCGATGGTTCCGGACTGCGGATCGTAGAAACGCATCAACAGATTGATGAGCGTTGTCTTACCGCATCCGGTCGGGCCTACGATCGCTACACGCTGACCGGGCTCTGCCTTCATGGAGAAATTCGTGATAAGCGGCTTCCACGACTCGTAAGAGAAGTTCACGCCGCGCCATGCTACCTCACCACGCGGCGAAGTCAGCACGAAAGTATCTCTGGTCTCCGGTGTCTCGGTCGGGGTCTCCATAAGCTCGAAGACTCTTTCCGCGCTGGCGAGTGCGTTCTGGAACTCAGCCATAACACTGGAGATATCATTGAACGGTTTAGCATACTGCTTGGAGTACTGAAGGAAAGAGGTGATCCTACCGATGGTGATCAGACCATTCATTCCCATGAATGCGCCGAAGATACCTACGATCGCATAGATCACGCCATTGACAAAACGTGTCGCAGGGTTCGTGATCGAGGAGAAGAATACCGCCTTGCGGGCGCTTTCCTCAAGTGCTTCATTCATCGTATCGAAATGCTCGATGTTGATCGCTTCGTGACCGAATGCGATGACGGTCTTCTGGTTTCCGACCATCTCTTCGATGAATGCAGACAGGTCCGCACGCTCCTTCGACTGTGTCGAGAACATCTTATGCGTACGGTTTGCGATCTCACGCGCTACGATAATGGAGAGCGGGGTCAGCAGAGCGACCGCGATCGCGAGCATCCAGTTGATCCAAAGCATGAACAGGATCGTACAAACGATCATCACGATGCCGGAGAAGAACTGGGAGAAGCCCATCAGCAGGCCGTCGGAGATCTGCTCAACATCCGTCATGACGGTATTGATCAGTTCACCGTGCTTCTTGGAATCCAGGAAGCGTACCGGAACGGACTGCAGGTGATTAAATACTTTCGTTCGTATATTACGGATAATGTGGTAGGTAACGTGGTTATTTGCCGCTTCACTCGCAAACTGGGTAACCGCAGCAACTACGATCGCGCCCAACAGGAGGATCATCCAGTTGTGGCCATCCTCGCCGACAACACTACCATACTGGCGAATGTTATCGATCATGTAACCGACTGCCATAACGGCGAACAGCTGTGCCACTACGCAAACGAAGGTCATGGCCATCGAGAACGTGATATACGGCACCTGCGCAGCCGAATACTTCATCAGCTTACGGAAGGTCTTATTCTTAACACTGGGAATCTTAGTAGTCGGGATCGGGGACTCTGCCGGAGTCTCCATATCCGGGATATTCTTAAGTTGTGCAGGCGAAGGCGGAACGACCGTCGTGGCAGTCGGCGAAACCGCCGTACCACGCTGCTTTCTGCGCTTCGCATCCAGTGCAGCCTCGTAGGAGGACATCTGTCCGCCGACGAAAATGTCTTCTTTACGCAGCTTATTCTGCTTCGGAGCTTCCTCACGGGCGCGCTGTGCGCTACGTGCCGAAAGCGATGCCTGCGAAGAGGATTCTTCGCGTGTCACGGTATTCTCCGCGAGCTTATCCGGCTCGCCGGCCTCCGTCTTATTATCGACTTCCTGATGCAGGACCTTACCCTGGGCAATGTATGCCTCAACGTCCGCATTTTCCGCCATTTCTTCGGTAACGGCAAGCACTGCCTTAGCGTCTTCCGTTGCGCGTTCGCGCTCTGCCAGAGCCGCCTCTGCCTTCTTCAGTTCGGCCTGCAGCTGGTTCACCCTCTCGCGAGCCTGCTCAGCCGTCTTCTTATCATCGACAGGCGCCGACTTCGAAGGACTGGTGCCTCTCATCATGCTCGCCGGCAAATGGAAGCTTCTGGAGCCTGACGCGCTCTGCAGGATCTCATCGTTTGAGAAGTTCATCAAACGCTTACGACGCTGTGCTGCGGCGTCTGCCTCGTTCATGGGCTGTGAAGACGCACCGGGCTTAGCCGATCCGGCGGAATTCTTCGCCTTCTCTTCGGCAGCGTCGGCCTTCGCCTTTGCAACCTGAAGGGATGCCGCGATACGATTAACCTCTTCTTCCGCCTCAGCCTGTGCGGCGCGAGCCTCTTCTGCGGCCAATGCAGCTGCCTCCACCATCTCCTTCATCTGATCGTGGATCTCGTCTGCGTCCATGCCTGCTGTAGCAGCTCTTACACGCGCACGCTGTGCTCTTACACAGTCGCGCTCTTTCTTCACCGAAGCCGCCTGCTGAGCCGCCTGCCGGGTTGCCTTATCGGCTCTTCCGTAGTTGAGTTCGTAAGGATCCTCTTCCGACTCCTCTTCGTCATACTCTTCGTCTTCGTACTCTTCATCGTCTGTTTCAGACTCTTCATCGTACTCTTCGTCTTCTGCTTGAGCAGCCTGCCGGGCTGCCTTATCGGCTCTTCCGTAGTTGAGTTCGTAAGGATCCTCTTCCAACTCCTCTTCGTCTTCGTACTCTTCATCGTCTGTTTCAGACTCTTCATCGTACTCTTCGTCTTCTGCTTCAGCCTCTTCTTCGTACTCTTCGTCCTCTGCCTCAGGCTCCTCGTCGTACTCTTCGTCCTCGTATTCCTCGGACTCTTCCGTCATCTCCTGGCCCTCGAACTCTTCGGGAGTCTCTTCGTATTCTTCGGTCTCCTCGTACTCTTCGTACTCGTCCTCGACCGGCTCTTCATATACTTCTTCATTCGGTGCGGGCGCACTCTTCTTAGCATCGCCTCCGAAGAAGCCACTCATATTCCAAACGTTATTGACATCTTCCTCATCCATCAGAAGATTACGCTTCCTCTGGCGAGGCTGCGCGGGTTCGCTCTGTGCCGGCTGCGGCTGCTGAACCTGCGGCTCGGGCGCTGCCTGCTTAGCCTGCTTCTTCGCCTTCTTAGGTTTCGCCTGAGTTGCCTGACTAGCTGCCTCCTGCGCCGCTGCCTCACGGGCACGGCTCGCTGCAGCCTCTGCCTCAGCCTGTGCACGCGCTGCTGCTTCCGCCTCTGCCTGTGCACGTGCTGCTTCCTCCTGCGCACGCTGTGCTGCTCTGCGGGCTGCGATCGCCTGCTCCGCAGCAATACGCTCCATCTCCTCTTCCGACATCTGCGGAACCTCATCTCCGAAGAGACGATCCAGAGCATCTAAAACCTTCGGCTTCTCATCCTCTGCGGGAGCCTGTGAACGGAAGTTCTCGGAATCCAGGCGGGAATCATCTCCGTCACCCGAAGTATAATCCTGGCCTAACTTACGCATCTTCGGACCCTCGCCGGAGCCTGCCATCTTACGATAGACATGCTTCGGACCGCCCATGGCTGCTTCCTTCTCTTCACGGGTCTTCGGCTTCGCCAATCTGGAGTAAGCCGCGCCACCCGTCTCGATATCCTCGGGCGTTGTGTCGGTATATGCATTACTGTATGCGCTGCGGACCGTCTCATCCTGAGCCGGTCTGCGTCCTGCAAGTTCCAGAGCGTACGGGTTCTCCTCTGTACGAAGCGGCGCCTGTACCTCGGACTCGACCTGCGAAGGCTGAGCCTCTTCCGCGGTCTTCTTCGTCGGATACATCTTCGCCAAAAGTTCACGCTGCCAATCCACTGCCTGATCCTTTGACGATTTAACTTTCATATGCGGCTTCCAGTTGCTGTTCTCGGTAGTGATCTGCTCGTCCTGGGGAGTAAGATCAGAAAAATTCGTCGTATCATTTTTCTTCTTCATGACTTACACCTCCTCTACCGTTAACTGGGAAGCGCAGATCTCACGATATGCTTCGCAAGTCTCCAGCAACTCACCATGTGTGCCCATGCCGATCACCGCGCCGTCATCCATCACGATGATGCGATCCGCATCCATGATCGATGCAACACGTTGTGTAACGATGAGCATGGTCATATTCTTACGATCTTCACGGATCGCCTTACGAAGATTCGACTCCGTCAGGAAATCCAATGCAGAAGCGCTGTCATCCATGATCAGGATCTCGGGGCGACGAACGAGCGCACGCGCGATCGTGAGTCGCTGACGCTGTCCTCCGGAGAGGTTGCGGCCACCCTGCTCGACCATGAAATCCAGTTTTTCCTGCTTTTCTTCGACGATATTCGTCGCCTGAGCCACCCTCAGAGCTTCATTGATCTCGCGATCCGTCGCTCCCGGGCTGCCCCAAAGGATATTATCACGGATCGTTCCCTTAAACAGCGTAGGCTGCTGCGGAACGATACCGACCTTATTACGTAACTGCTTCAGCGGATAGCCGCCGATATCACGACCATCGATCAGGATGATACCTTCCGACGCGTCATAGAAACGCGGGATCATGTTCACCAACGTGGACTTACCGGAACCGGTACCACCGATGATGCCGACCATCTCGCCCTTTTGGATCTTAAACGAGATCTTGGACAATGCGTCCTCTTCCGCGTCAACATATTTCATGGATACATCTCTGAATTCGATCTTCGGAGCATTTGCCGCCGGGCTCGCCGGGTAGGTGTTGTCGTCCTTTATCGAGGAGGAAAGTTCGAGCACTTCAACGATACGCTGACCGCAAGCCACCGAACGGGTAAGTGTGATAATGAGGTTCGCCAGCTTTACGAGCTCTGCGAGGATCATGGACATGTACTGAACCAATGCGATCAGGGATGCTGCATCGATCGTAGCGGTCGTCGCGTTAACTTTATTCTGACCCCAGGCCAGGATGACCAGGATACCGAGGTTAACGACTGCGTAGGTCAACGGGTTCATAAGAGCTGTCCACTTCGCTGTAGCACGCTGGAATCCCATCAAACGGTTGCTCTCTGCGTAATAGGAGTTCTTCTCATCCTCTTCACGATTGAACGCACGAACCACGCGAACACCTGCCAGGTTTTCGCGTGTGGAAAGCAATACTTTATCAAACTGTTTCTGCGTGCTCTTCATGATCGGGAGCGTCTTCAGCATGATACCGAATACGATGACCGACAAAACTGCGATCACGAGAATGAAGATAACGCCCATGTCTCCCTGGATGGTGAACGCCATGATCATAGCGCCGAATACCACGAACGGAGATCTGAGAACCAGTCGCAATGTCAGGTTCAGTGCCGTCTGGACCTGATTAACATCGTTTATCATGCGGGAGATCAGCGTAGAAGTGCCAATCTTATCCAGCTCGTTATACGACAGATAGTTGATCTGCTGGAACATGTCTCTGCGCAGGGAGGTTGCCATGCCGGTCGCCGCCTTCGCCGCAAAATACTGTGCGGTTAGTGCACACGCGAGACCGATCGCTCCCAACAGCAATAACACGAAGCCCATTCCGATTATGTAGAGCGTCGGTGATGACGGCGCCTTTGTGACTGCCTTCTGCGCCTCCGTGAGAGCATTTGGATCCCACGTTGCGTATTCATTCACACGGCGGAGTATATTCATCATGACGATCGGAATGCTCAACTCAAAAATGGCCTCCAACAGCTTAAATGCGGGGCCGATGATGCATTCTTTTCTATACTCTTTCAAGTATCTGATAAGTCTTTTCATCCTACTTCTCCTAGTTACACCGGATAATAACCCAGTTTCTATCCTTTACTATACCGCAACTCAAACAGATTTGCAAGTTTTTTATGCCTATGTGACCGAAAACTGCCCATGCAAATACAAGAAAAAAACGTCGTTCACAAAAGCAAACCTGCCGGGCGACCCAGGCCTCCGGCAGGTATTATTCTTATGATCTGTAGTCCGTATCAACCTTTTGCAGGCTTGATCACCGGCGTCTCCATTTCAGCAGGCGCGCTGCTCTGCGAGCTCATCAGAGAGCGGATCGCGCTCATGATAGGACGGTAAGCGGCCAGCACCAGGCCGATCGCCACGCTGCCCTTCAGCAGGTTCAGCGGAGCCACACAGTAGAATACGAATTTTGTCAGGCTGTCGATCGACGGCCAGATATCGCTTCCAAATTTCACGATCTGCTCGACCGGCATGTGGAACATATCACCGAGCTTCGGGATGAAGTAGATCGCGTTCATCGCGGTTCCGAAGGTCGTCATGACCAGAACACCGACGATACCGCCGACCAGCATGCTCTTGATGCTTCTGCGACACTGGAAAATGAACGACGCAGGCACTACCAGAGCGCAGCCTACTACGAAGTTTGCGTACTCGCCGACGAAAGCGGTCGATGTAGGCTTCAGGATCAGCGCCTTCAGCATGATCTTTACGAACTCTACGACAACGCCGGATACCGGGCCGAATGTCATGCCCGCGATGATCGCCGGGATGTCGGAAAAGTCCATCTTATACATGGTCGCCGGTGCGAAGAACACAGGGAACTCGAAGAACATCAGCACGGCAGCGATTGCGCTGAGCATGCCGCAGACCGTTATGGTCAATGTGTTCATGCGGACGCGTCTCTGTCCATTGATCCGGTAAGCGGCGCCCTCAAGCAGGAGCGAGATCACGATCAGGCCCACAGCGGTTCCGACAACGACTGCAAAGAAACCGAGGTTGTCTTTGATCGATGATACGAACTTGGAGAAATTCTTTCCCAAGTCATAGCCTTCGGCGGCTTTATCCGCCACTACAGTTGCAACAGTTTTTAACATTTTTTCCTCCGATCCGGGGATCGAAACATGGAGTTGGTACGAACGGACGTAAACGGTTCCGGCAAAAAAATAAGCTTGCGCGAGAATAACTCACACAAACTTCGGGCTCGGAACAAACGCCGACAAAAACGCCGGTCGCGACATCCGTCTTTTCACTTCTCTCATCCAGACTTCGTGCTCTCGCACGTTACTGTCGGTTCAGGAATCGCACCTGATCTGTCAGCCTCAGCCGACTCGCGGACTATACCGCCGGTAAGGAATTTCACCTTGCCCCGAAGTATAATTATGATACAAGGGTCTCAAAGTCCGCAAAGCGGAAGCTTGCTTACGCATTTGCGACCTGCATTTGCGACCTGCCCTTGACACTAGTATCGTATCACACACACTTTCCATTGTCAACAGTGTTTGTGAAATATTTAACGCAAATTATCAAGTCATAAAACGGCCCGCATCCACGAGAGATGCGAGCCGCATATTCAAATCTTTTGATCTGATTTAATTACTTTTTAAATACCATCTCGGTTTTAACGCCCTCAACGGTTTGCGTCATGGTGATGCTGCTTCCGCTAGCCTTGTACTCGATCTTCTCACCATTTGATGAATAGAAATACTTATCATCGTATGTAAGATTTGTTGAATCACCGTCTACAGACTGAAGAACTGCATTCTTATCATCCTTGATCTCAAGGTAACCAAGGTCGCCCAGCTCCTGTCCGGTCATTGCTGCCAAGCCCTGAAGCATAGCCAGGTAGTCCTGTCCGTCTACATTCATGCTCTTAAGCGTGTACTTACCGGTCTTAACTCCGCTGCCGCCGCATGCAACCAGGGACAGCATTAATACAAATGACAACACCAATGTAATTACTTTTGCTTTTCTCATATTTTCCCTCCTATGAGTATATAGTATTTAAAGCGATTTAATTCTAGCATAAAAACATTGAAGAATCAAGGGCTGCATTTATTTTCTTATGATTCTGTGGTATAATAGATGAGAGACTTCGGCTCTGCGGTCGTTGCAGGAGCCGAAAAACAGAAAGGAAGGCACGGCCTGCGCCGCGCCGAGGGAGTGCTTATGAAAAGTAGGATCCTGAATTATATGAAGCATATCGACGAGTTGTTAGCGGCCGATGCGCCCGATACCGACTGGGAGGAAGTCCGCAAAGAGCACCTCATCCAGGTCGGCTTCTTCCAGCACGAACGCCTCATCCACCTGATGGTGACGCTCGCCTTCGCGATCTTCACCTTTATGTCGCTCGGCTTCCTGCTGGCCGACTTCCAGCTCATGCTGGTCATCCTCTTCGCCCTGCTCCTCGTGCTACTCATACCATACATTTCCCACTATTACCTTTTGGAAAATGGTGTGCAATACATGTACAAACAGTACGACGCCATGACGGAAAAACTCCAGAAAAAGAAGTAAACATAATCAAAGTATAAACCAAAACGGGACATCCGCAGATGCGGATGTCCCGTTCTTCATCTCAAATAATTCAAATTACTTTTTAAACTTCATCTCGATGGAATGACCACTCTCTGAATAGGAGAAGGTGATGGTGCTTCCACTCGCCTTATACTCGATCTTCTGGTTGGTCTGTGCATCATAGAAGTACTTGTTATCATACGTAAGCACTTCTTTGGTTTGGCCTTGCATAATAAGCTCAGCGTTCTTATCATCCTTGATATCCAGATAACCGATCTCACCGAGTTCCTGTCCTGAAAGCGCCGCGGCTGCCTTAAGGATAGCGAGATAATCCTGACCATCCATAGTCATAGTCGAAAGACTATACTTACCGGGCTTAACGCCACCGCCGCCACAGCCTACGAGTGCCATTGCAAAGCAAAGTGCAAGTACAATTGCCAAAACTCTTTTCATTCTTTTCATTTTAGTGTTCCCTCCTACGGAAAATGTGTGGGTATGACCCAAGAAAATCATAGCATATAAGAAAAGGATAATCAAGACTATCAGCGCAATATCAATGTAATATTGCTATTTCCCGATCACTTAAAAGCGATCTTTATCTCCGTACCCTGTCCGGCTTCACTCTCCACGGTGATCTCGCCCTGGTGCAGGGCCGCCACGTGTTTTACGATCGCGAGGCCCAGGCCCGTTCCGCCGCTCTGCTTCGACCGGCTTTTATCCACGCGGTAGAAGCGCTCGAAGATGCGGTTCTGGTGCTCTTTCGGAATGCCGATGCCGGTATCCTTCACGGACAGCAGGACCACGCCGCGGTTCGCCGAGACATTCACGAAGACCGCACCGCCCTCGTTGTTATAACGGATCGCATTGTCGCAAAGGTTGAAAATGAGTTCCTCCATCATGGTCCGGTTCGCCTTCAGGTGCGCCGGTTTTCCATCCAGGTGCAGCGTCACCTTATGCTCCGCCGCGCTCGCTTTCAGGTTCTCCACGCAATACTGCGCGACATCGAGCAGGTTCACCGGCTCCATGTCCACCTCGATCTGCGCGGTATCCAGCTCCGACAAACGGATGATATCGTCGATCAGCATCAGCAGACGGTTCGAGTTCCGATGGATCTCATCTGCGAAATGCTTTGCATCTTCAGGGCTTCCCATGCCGCTCCCGATGAGCTCCGCATAGCCGGAGATCGCCGTCAGCGGTGTCTTCAGCTCGTGCGAGACATTGGCCGTAAATTCACTACGCATGCGGTCGTTCTTCACGATCTCCTCGTGCTGGCTGCGCATGGTCTGCGCCACGGGCTCCAACTCGCTATACAGGCGCACCGAAGTATCCTCCGGATCCTCTGCCAGTCTCTCGACCGGCTCGACGATACGTCGCACCATGTGGCTGCACAGCAGAACCGAGATCAAAACGCCCACGACTACGACCACGGCCACGCCGAGGTATAAATACGGAGAGTCCCATGGAAGCGGGTTCTCCGTGTCGACCAGGCCGATGACCAGCGTGGTCAGGGTGATGGCGCCGACGATCAAGGCTATGACCATCACCGAAAGGTACATCGTAGCATTCTTCCTCATAGGCACCTCCTGTTATCCGCGCGCGTGCGGCTGCGCCTCCATCATGTAGCCGACATTGCGCACCGTCTTGATCATGCCGCCTGCCGCTTGCAATTTCTGTCGCAGCGTCTTGATATGCATGTCCACCGTACGGGTCTCGCCCTCGTAATCCTCGCCCCACACGCGTTCCATGATGCGGCTACGCGAGAGCACGATTCCGTTATTCTGCATTAAATATCGCAACAATTCAAATTCTTTATGGGTCAGTTCGCAAGGCTCGCCGGCGACTGTCACCACATATCTTCCGTCGTCCAGCGTCACGTCCCCCAGTTTTATCACCGCATGGGCCGGCGCTGTTTCTTCCTGCGGCCGTTCCACACGGCGCAGCAACGCTTTCACGCGGGAAATGAGTTCCAGCACGCCGAACGGTTTCGTGATGTAATCGTCCGCCCCGTGATCGAGGCCGCGCACCTTATCCATTTCGGACGACTTCGCGGTCACCATCATGACCGGCACGCGCGCCGTCTCCGGCTCTCTGCGGATCTTCTGCAGGATGGACAGGCCATCCTCCTCCGGCAACATGATGTCCAAAAGCACCAGTTGCGGGATCTTCTGGTTGACCGCAGCATAGAATTGCTTCGCTGTCTCGAACTCGCGGATCTCGAAGCCGCTGTTCTTCAGCGCAAACGACTCGATCTCCCGGATATTCCGGTCATCTTCCACGATGTAGATAAGGGCTTCTGCCATGGCGGCCTCCTCTCTCCTCTTACGGGCGGGTCCCGAAGACTACCTCACCCTTATTGGTAATTACGATGTTCTTTACACTCTTCGTCGAATAGTCATTTGCCAGATTGAAATTCGACCAGTCAGTCTTCGTGATGCGGATCTGCACCTGCAGTTCTCCGCCCTTACCCAGTTTTCCTGCGTCAGGCAACTGGATCTTACATACGGTGTCCGCGTCGGTTCCTTTTGCATCGGCAAATGTACCGGTCACGCCCTTCATCTCGCTGTAGCCACCGGATGAGATCGAGCTGTAATCATTCCAGAAGGACAGGCCGCCGGCCGCATCCTTCGTGAAATAGTACTCGATCGCCAGGCCCTTCACATCCAGATAACCATCGGACTTATTCGTGATCTTCAGCATCATGGAGATCGTGTTTCCATTCGCCTGCATCGCACCGGCGTTATTTTCCACCGTCAGCACCGCGCTCGACGCCGCCTTCTCGGAAGGAGAAACCGTGCCGCCCTGGTTCTGATTACCCTGGCCACCCTGGTTCTGATTCCCCTGACCGCCCTGGTTCTGGTTGCCGTTCGGGTTCAGCACGACCTGCTTACCCGCAGATGTGCCGGAAGCCGGCTCGGTACCGAACACGAGCTTGCCGTCGTCGTACAGCGCCAGCGAAGCCGCGCGGGTCACCTGACCCTGGGCCACCGAAGCGATGGACGCAAACGAAGGATCGTTCGCATCGTCCCAGATGCCGCCCGTGTTGCGGATGCGGAACTGCACTTCTTTCTTGTAACTCGACTGGCCGCCCGGGTAGATCTTCGCGCCTGTGAAATCGATCGACGCATAGTAGATATGCTTCGCCTCGTCCCACGCGTAGATGCCGCCGAGAGCGCCCGCCGCCATATAGTTGTTCGTCAGCTGCAGATCGGCCGCGCTGCCGCCCGCCGCGTAAACCTCGGACAGGTCCATGTAATAGCGCAACTCGAGTTTATCCGTCACACGTGCCGGATATGCAGTCTTGTTGTAGATATATGCCTTGATCTCGATGAAATCCTGGCCTTTGACATTGGCTCCGGCCTCCACGTAGAGCTCGTCGTCCGTGATCTTCTCCACGGCGCCGAAATCCTTCAGTGTCTGGCCCTTAAATTCCGCATACAGGGCGGCCAATGCTCCGGTAAAGCCTGCGTTGTAGTCACAGGCTACTTCGTTCATGTTGTAATCCGAAACTACGTCACGGTAGTTATCGGAAGCGTCCGGTCCGCCGACCAGCGCGCCATACAGCGTGTGGCGGTGTTCCTTCGGCTCATTCTGGTTATCCGCCCAGGAGCCGTGCGCCGTACGATGGTGCGGGTGCTCGGGCGGATTCTCACCGAAACCGATCACGAAACTACGTCCGGTCGAACCGAGGGCGTAATTGACCTGCTGCAAGGCAAACTCATGGTAGATCGTCTTCTTAGCTTCCGGGCACACGTCGCTGCGGCTGTAGACCAGCGCCAAAAACGCCGTCGTCGTCGCGTAACGCAGGCTGCCCCAACCATCGATGAACGCCAGTCCCTTCGGGGAGTAGGTCACCTTCTTGCTATTGTAGCCGACCGTCCAGGTGTCGAGGTTGTGCTCGATCTCGTCTTTGTAGGCCTTCTCACCCGTGATACGCGCGAGCAAAAGGTTCGCGCCGAAGGTCGCATTGTCCCAAGACATGGCCCAATCGTAGTCGGCGGAAGTCTTCTTCGCCGCTTCTTTCGCTGCGGTCAGATATGCATTATCGCCGGTCGCAATGTAGAGCCAGGTCGCGGACCAGCACAGTTCGTCCCAGAAACCGCTCCACGATTTGTAGAAATCATTGGCCGCGGTATAGCCCGCGTCGCTGCGGGTCGAATCGGCAAATGCATAGAGTTCCTTCGCGTGCTTCAGGCACAGCGCGGAATAGGTCGGGTCACTGTCTTTGAAGACCACGGAGGCCGCCGCCAGGGACGCCGCCGCCTGACCCGCTACGCACGAGCCAGGGTTCGATTTGTCGACCTTGTAGCACGGGCGGTCCATCTGCATGACCTCGCAGGGGCCCCACCAGCCATGGTCGGTGCTTCCATTGCCGACCTGATAATAATACACATCCGGTTCCGGATGACATTTGATCAGATAATCATTGATCCAGCGGATGTTGCCGAGCGCATACTCGAGCTGTCCGCTCTCCACGTAGGACGCCTTATCCTCGTAGATGGACCACGCGAGCATCGTGCCCGTGTACGCCATGGGCAGGTTGAACTTCACGTTGTCGCCCGCGTCGTACAGGCCGCCCGTCAGGTCCAGGCCCACGTTCTTTCCGTCCTCTAAGCCCGAGTCGCCGCGCCAGTTGCACCGCACCTCATCGGGCAATGCGCCGGAGCGCTGGAGTTCGTAGAACAGCAGCGACTTCTGCAGAGCCTCGCCATAGTTAAAATCACCCGTGCCCTTCGTACCTTCGTAGGTCGTCGAGTACGCGGACAGATTACCGGTGTTCAACTCCGACTTGCCGGTCGGCTGCTCCGGATCTTCCTTCGTCGGTTCGGTCCCGTTCGGATCCTGCCTGGATTCGTCCGGCTTCGAATCGGTCGGCTTCGTCGCGTCCTTCGACGGATCCGCCGTGTTAGTCGCACCGGGACCTGTGGATTCCTCCGTCTTACCGGGCTGCGAAGCACTTTCCGAGCCTTTCTGACTCGCCGTCGTCGAATTCGACGCAAGGTCATCCGGTTCATCCTTCTTCCCGGGCCACACCTTTATTAAGACGATGAT
>JAFYZH010000049.1 GCA_017548765.1 Lachnospiraceae bacterium
ACCGACGCTGATCAGGTCAGAGTTGTTCGTCAGCATGGAAACGCCCACGATGTAGATGGCGGAAGTAGTGCCGATGGAAATGATGTCGACACAGGGCCACAGCATGTTGTTGTATAGAACGGCGCGCAGCCATGCTTTCCGATAACTGCTGGAAAGCGAGTTAAAGATCTCCATGTTTTTGTCTTCGCGGACGAAGGACTGGGTAACACGGATACCGTTGATGCTTTCTGCGATGTATGCGGTCAGGTTACTCTGCTTGTTACTGGAGATCTGCCATGCTTTTCGCTGTCGGGTCTTGATGAACCACACAGCCAGCAGCAGGATCGGCAGACCGCACATGCAGATCAGAGTCAGGCGAACGCTGATCATGAGCATGTAGATAAAGATGATGATCAGGCTGAAGAGATCCGTGATCGTGTTAACGATACCGTTGCTTAAGAGATCACTTAAGCTGTTGACGTAGTTTACGAGGCGGACTTGGATCTTACCGTGCGGACGGTTATCGTAATACGAAAAGGGCAATTCCTGCAAATGCGTGAAGAGTTCTTTTCGCAGATCGAAGATGATCCCCTGGCCGATCTCATTCGTGAGTTTAACTTTGAGTACCAGGATGAAGGCACATATCAGTGTGATCCCGACCATCAGACAAGTCAGGAAGACGATGCCGCCTTTATTTCCGTCAGGTATGTATTTATCGAGAATGGTTCGGATGAACATCGGAGAGAGCAGTCCGAGCGCACTGGACACCAGCATCAAAACGATAACAAACAGGAATTTGGAGCGGCGCGGGATGAGATATTTACCGAGTCGTTTCAGCTGCTTGAAGTCGAATTTTGATTGGAGTGTTTCATCGATGTCGTATTTATTTCTTGCCATATTTAACTCCTTTACTATTTTGAAAAACCGGCGCCGTTTTCACGCTGTTTCGTATCGTTGTGCGGCTCATTGGTTTTCAAAATCTCCATATTGATGGTTAAACACAGTCGCGTAGCGACCACCCATTTTCAGGAGTTCGTCGTGTGTTCCGTGTTCGATGATCTTACCGCCGTCGATCACGAGGATCTGGTCGGCGTTGATGATGGAGGAGATACGGTGGGCAATGATGAAGATCGTACGGTCACCGGAGACTGCCTCGAGTTCGTTCTGGATCTGGGCTTCGGTCTCCATATCGATGGCGGAAGTGGTGTCATCGAGGATCAGGATCGAAGGGTTCTTCAGCAGGGCACGCGCCAGTGAGATACGCTGTTTCTGTCCGCCGGAGAGGCCGACACCGCGCTCGCCGATGATCGTATCGTATCCGTCCGGCATCTCCCGAATGAAACTGTCGGCATTCGCGATCTTTGCAACTCGCTCAACATCCTCAAACGAGCAGTTCGGATCACCGTAGGAGATATTGCCCTCGATGGTATCGGAGAAGAGGAAGACATCCTGCATCGCCATACCGATGTTGCTGCGGAGCACATTGATGTTCATCTCTTTTACATCGACGTCATCTACGAATACGCCACCTAAGTTTGCATCGTAGAAACGACAGATGAGGTTCACGAGGGAAGACTTACCGGAGCCGGTCGCGCCGATGATACCGATCGTCTGACCGGGCAGGGCGGTAAATGTGATATCCGTCAGAATATCCTCATCGTGTGAATTGTAATATACATGTTTGAATTCGACTTTACCCTTAAATTGCTTCATCTCGACAGGTTCATCCGGTGTCTTGATGTCGGGCTCGGCCATATAGGTCGCATGGATCTTCTCGAGACTGGTTATGAAACGCAGGAGGTCATTGACCAGCCAGCCGACCATACGAAGCGGGTTGTTCAACATCCAGAGGTAACCGGTAACTGCGACCAGATCACCTTTTGACATGGTGCCGTCGATAACGGAGAAACCGCCGACGATCAGGACGACAACGGTCATAACGTTTGAAAGGATCTCGAAGCGGGGAATGAATTTACACCAAACCTTTGCGGAAGCCAGTTGGGAATCGCGAAACTTCTCATTTTCCTTATCGAACTTCGACTCTTCAAAGTCTTCTTTTGCGAAAGCCTTGATGACGCGATTACCGCTGATGTTTTCCTGGGCGAATGTATTCAGGCTCGAGAAAGCGTCGCGGTTGCGGCGGAAGGCAGGTTTAACTTCCTTACTCTGACGATAGGTGGTATATGCCGTGAAGGGTAATACGACCAGAAGCGCCAGCGCCAGTTTCCAGTTGTAGAAAATGATTATGGTCAATGAGAGGATGAACAACAATCCGTTTTCAAGCAACTGATAGATAACGAATGCGATGAAGTGACGTACGGCGTCCATATCACCCGTCTGACGGGAGAGCAGATCTCCGGTACGGTTATTGTTGAAGAAATTGAAGTCTTCCAGCATCAGTCGGCGGAATACCGCTTCACGCATCGCAAACAAAGTATTCTGCGAGCAGTACTCGAACAGCATCGTGAAGGAAAAACGGAAAACACCGCGGAGCAATGTCAGTCCGACCAAAAGGATCAGGAAGAACGCGAGTTTATCGTATTGACCATTCTCGATGACTTCATCGACGATCTTACCGGAGATGGTCGGATTGAAGATGGCGATCGCGCAGGCGATCACGACCATGAACAATCCGGGGATCATGATGGGAAGATATTTCTTCAGGAACGAATAGAACCATGGCCACGGCTTCTCCTGCATGTGATTTTTAAGGAGATTCTCTCTTGAAAGAGGGGCAGGAGCCAGGGACGGTTTCAGTTTTTTTGTAGTTTCTTGTGCCATGTTTCGCCTCCGACCGACATGTTACTGCATGTCGAAACAGGTGTTGGTTTACTAATTTATATAGTCGGAATTATATTGCAAGTACCATTAGAAAAAAATGTCATTTCCAAACAAAAAGATGTATTTTATTTTTCATTTATTCAAAGCGATAAAAAATGCAACAAATCTATTTGAAAGTATGCGATTTCAAAAGATGTTTCGTTGGGCGTTGTAATGAAATTGAAAGAATAATGAAAGGAAAATGAATTTGACACAGCAGGGCTCATTATGGTAAAATACACGTGTGATCGATCCATAGACAAATGCATTTTTCTATACTGAGGTTAGGAGGCCACATGGCAGACAGGGATTATGACTTGACTTACTCGGATCTTAATCCGCAAGTCTTTTATGCAGTCAAAAATACCCGAACGCAAGACGGCGTATTTCATACCCATGATTATACCGAGATCTTCGTGATCCTGTCCGGCGTACAGAAGTTCGTCGTAGCGGGAGAACAGATCGAGGCGAAAGCCGGCGATGTTATCGTATGTAATGCCGGTGAGATCCATGTGGATGTCGTTACGAACCGTCAGGATCCCGCTGTGCAATTCGTCATCGGATTTACCGATTTCCATTTCCGGGATATGCCGCAAAATGTGTTTTTGTTTCCAAACCAAAACTCGCATGTGTTGCATACGGACGGCGTTAATCGCCAGATGATCTTTTCGATCTGTTTCGACATGGTCGCTGAGGGAAGCAGTGAGATGGCAGGCCGCTACTTTATGCTGAAAGCTTATCTGATGCAGCTTCTTACATGGATCCTCCGGACTACCTCTGAGAAGGAAGTCGAGCAGAAGACGTATCCGTTCGAGAACTTCCATAAATCGTACGCGGTGAAACGGATCCGCAAATATTTGGAAGAACATTATGCGGAGAAGATCAGCCTCGACCGTATCGCAAAAAACATGTATCTGTCTTCGGTCTATATCTCGAAGATCTTTAAAGAAGAGACCGGTGAGACTCCGATCAACTATTTGATAAAGATCCGCCTGGAGAAGGCCTGCACGCTTTTGGAGACGGCCCCCGGCGAGAGCATCAAAGAGATCGCGTTAGCGGTAGGATATAATGATGTATATCATTTTTCCAAACTGTTTAAAAAATATTATAAGGTTTCGCCTCTGGCATATAAGAAGGGCGGAGCCGTTCGGTCTGAATAGGCCGGGAAGGAGTGAAAAATGTCTGGTAAAACAACAAAGGGTTTTGTGATTCGCTTTAAGTTCAACGCTCCGGTTGTACTGACGTTTGCGATTCTTTCGCTGGGTGCATTTTTGCTTGACACGATGATGACAGGTACGACGTTCCATCCGAATGAGTGGTTCTTCTCGACTTACAGAAGTTCCATGTTGGATCCGCTTACCTATGTTCGTGCATTCGGACATGTTCTCGGACATGATGACTGGGAGCATTATATCAGTAATATGATGCTGTTCCTTCTTTTAGGACCTATTCTTGAAGAAAAGTATGGTAGCAAGAAGATCTTGTACATGATCTTGATCACTGCTGTGATCACAGCGATCGTTAATGCGCTTTTCTTCCCGGGCGTTAGGATTGCAGGTTCCAGCGGTATCGTTTTTATGTTTATCGTATTGTCGAGCGTAGTTGCTGTAGAAAAAGGAGAGATCCCGATCTCTTTCATCGTTATCGTTTTCCTCTATCTCGGCAGCGAGATCTACAAATTGCCCGCACATGACAGAATCTCTCATGTTTCTCATCTTGTAGGCGGCATCGCAGGAAGCTTCTTCGGCTTCTCGAATCTGGCATCTAAGAAGAAATAATGATCAGATCTTATATATAAAATAAAAGGTACAGACCGATCGCGGCCTGTACCTTTTTTATTTCTCAGATATTCGGATCAGTTTTCTTTGATCCATGCCTCGTGGACTTCGGTCGCATAACCGACAGTCTCCATGGCGTCTTTGCAGTATTTATCCGCGCCGATCTGGTCCGCATATTCCTGAGTGAGTACGGCGCCGCCGACAACGGCTTTCGCCCAGGGCGCTTTTTCGCGGAGCTGTTTGATGGTCTCGGCCATCGAAGGAACGGTCGTGGTCATAAGAGCGGAGAGTCCGACTAACGGAGCGTGGTGCTCGATGCAGCTTTCGACAACAGTCTCGGGCGGAACATCCTTTCCGAGGTCAATGACATCGAAGCCGTAGTTTTCCAGCAAGGTCTTTACGATGTTCTTGCCGATATCGTGGATGTCACCTTTTACGGTCGCCAGGATGACCTTACATTTCTTCTGTTGTTGCTTACCGCTGTTGATCATGTAGGTCTTGATCACATCGAAGGCACAGGAGCAGGCGCCGGCGCTCATCAGCAACTGCGGCAGGAAGAGAGTCTTCTCTTCAAATCGTTTTCCGACATAGTTCAGCGCGTTGATCAGGTGGTCGTTGATGATGACCATCGGGTCGATGCCTTCATTCAGCATGGCTTTGGTCTTCTCAGCGGCCGGTTCCGCCAGGCCCTTCGTGATGAAGAACTCGATCGTATCATTGGCCATGCCGCTTCCGGCTTTGGAAGATGCGCCCGTGCCGGACGTCGTGGTTGCAGGACCTGCCGTCAGGCGGTCTTCATTTTCCGTGGCAAATGTAATATAGTCCATGCACTTCGGATCGCAGCCGGAGAGCATGCAGTGACAAGCGTAAGCTTTCTGGATGTCGATGGAATTCGGGTTGATGATCGCTGCGGAGAGACCGGCCTGCATCGCCATCTGGAAGAAAGCGGCGGTGACGATCTCGCGGTGCGGAAGACCGAAGGAAATATTTGAAACACCGAGGATGGTCTTGCCATGATAACGCTCAGTGATCGCTGCAACGGTCTTCAAGGTCTCGCGGCCGGCAACATCATCGCTGGCAACGGACATCGCGAGCGAATCGATCAGCAGATCGCTTTTCTTCAGCCCGTATTTCGCAGCTTCAGCGTAGAGTTTCTCGGCGATCTTCAGACGCTCCTCACAGGTCTCGGGAATGCCGCCCTCGTCGAGCAGAAGGGCAACGACAACGCCGCCGTACTTCTTAACGATGGGAAAGACGGTATCCATGATCTCTTGTTTACCATTGACCGAGTTGATCAGAGCTTTACCGTTGTAGAGGCGCAGGGCGCGCTCCAGGGCGACAGGATCGGTCGTATCGATCTGCAGCGGAAGGTCCAGGACGCCCTGCAGCTCAGTGACAACGTCACAAAGCAGACTGGGCTCATCGATCTCGGGCAGGCCGACATTGACGTCGAGCACGTGCGCGTGGTTCTCCTGCTGGGTCAGACCCTCCTGCATGATATAGTCGAGGTCGTGGTCACGCAGCGCCTGCTTGAAGCGCTTCTTACCGGTCGGATTGATGCGCTCACCGATCAGGACGGGGCGCTCTTTGAAATACACCGGGTGGGTGTAGGAAGTGATCACGGTCAGGTTTTTCGGTTCGGGATAGACGGAAGGGATGTCCTTCGTCATTTCCACCATGCGGGCAATGTGTGCGGGAGTCGTACCGCAGCATCCGCCGATGATATTTGCGCCGGACTTCGCGATCTCCACCATGCACTCGGCGAAATCATCCGGATCTACGTCGTAGACAGTCTTACCGTTTTCGGAGCGGGGCAGACCGGCGTTCGGGTTAACGATGACAGGAATGCTCGCAGCAGCGACCAGACGCGGTACGATGGGTGCCATCTGGCGCGGGCCGAGCGAACAGTTCAGACCAACGGCAGCGGCACCGAGGCCCTCGAAGAGGGCTACACAGGTCTCCGGGTCAGCACCGGTCAGAAGCTTCGCGCTTTCATCGTATACAGTCGTGATGAAGATCGGGACGTCCGTCGTTTCCTTCGCGGCGAGCATGGCTGCCTTCGCCTCATAAACGTCGTTCATGGTCTCGATCAGCACGAGATCGAAGCCCCCATGAGCCGTAGCGGGCTTTAGGATGCTTTTGAATACATCCACTGCATCCTCGAATGCCAAGTCGCCGAGCGGCTTTAAGAGTTTTCCGGTCGGGCCGATGTCGAGCGCGATATAGTGTGGCGCATTAGCAAATGCGTGGTCGGAAGCTTCGACCTTTTCGCGGGCGGCGTTCGCATTGTCCAAAGCGGCATTTACGATCTGTGTGAGTTCATCCTCGGAGAACTTCAGACAGTTCAGGCCGAAAGTGTTCGTCTTAACGATGTTGGCACCGGCCTTGTAATAGTTCTCGTGCAGGCCGCGGATGAAATCCGCATGCGAAAGATTCCAGCGCTCGGGCAGTTCGCCGGGCTGGAG
>JAFYZH010000050.1 GCA_017548765.1 Lachnospiraceae bacterium
ACCACCATCATCACCATCACCATGGCCATGATGCTGACGAAGTATTTATCAGCTGGGGCGTTGAGACTCCCAGAAAGTACGACGCGGCAGAACTTAAATCCATGCTGGAAGCATTGGACGATGCAGAGACCTACGGTCTGGTACTGCGTGCGAAGGGTATCGTGCCGGATGTGAACGGCGGCTGGCTGTTCTTCGACATGACCCCGGGCGAGGCGGAAGTCCGCACCGGCGCTGCCGATTACACCGGCAAACTGTGCGTCATCGGTTCCAAACTGAATGAGGGAGCACTTGCAACACTCTTTAAAGTGAATGCGTAATACGTAAGGAGGCACTATGCCGAATCAAACAGAACCCCGCGTTCCGGTCTATCTGATCCACGGATTTCTGGAAAGCGGAAAGACTTCTTTTTTGAATTTTACATTGTCCCAGGAGTACTTCAACACAGGCGAGCGTACGCTGATCATCCTGTGTGAAGAGGGCGAGGTCGAACTCGATGCCGATCGCATCCGCAAGATGAAAGCGGATGTCGTAACGGTCGAGTCCGAGTCCGAACTCACGGAAGAATTCCTGATGGTAATGGATGCGAAATATTCACCGGACCGTGTGCTCATCGAGTACAACGGTATGTGGAACCCGCAGACGATCATGAATATCAAGACGCCTTCGGACTGGGTGCTCTATCAGGGCATCACGACCATCGACGCAAGCACGTTCAATGTATACTTAAACAACATGAAGCCGCTCATCGTCGCTATGGTCAATATGTCCGATCTGGTCATCTTCAACCGTTGCACGAAGGATATGCCGCTGTCGTCGTATCGCAGAAGCATCCGCGCGACGAATCCCGGCGCGCAGATCATCTTCGAGAACGTGAACGGTGAGGTCGAGGATGTCCCGGACGAACTTCCGTATGATCTGAAGGCGCCGATCATCGATATCGAGGATATCGATTACGGCATCTTCTTTATCGATGCGCAGGATCATCCCGAGAATTATAAGGATAAGGTCGTTCGCTTTACGGCCATGGCCTACCTGTCGAAGGAATTTAAGGGTGACACCTTCGTACCCGGCCGTCATGCCATGACGTGTTGCGCGGAGGATCTGACCTTCTGCGGCTATGTATGCCACAGCAAGTTCGTCCATAGCCTGAAGTCGGGCGACTGGATCCGCGTGACCGCACAGGTGAAGTATGAGAAAGTGAAGCAGTATCGCGGCGTGGGCCCCGTGCTGTACGCGCAGAATATCGAGCTTGCGGAAAAACCCGAAAAAGAGGTCGTATATTTCTAACGGAGAAAAACTAAATTATGACAGATAACATCCGAAGAGTTTTCCTGGTCGACTATGAAAACACTTCGATCCGCGGGTTGTACGGAATATCCTGCCTTACGGGCAATGCGAAGGTCGTGGTATTCTGTTCGACGCCCGTGATCCAGCGCGCCGTGGAGGACGTCCTGTATGCGTATAAGCAGCAGGGCATCGAGATCGGTACGTTCATCCTGATCAAACAGGGTAAGAACGCGTTGGATTTCATGATCAGTACCTACTTAGGGTACGAGGTCAATGCGAAGATCGACAAGGAGATCTACATCATTTCCGGCGACCATGGCTATGGCTCCGCCGTCGAAATGGCTAAGCAACTCGACTCCCGCATGATGATCGGGAGCGGTCGGAATATCTTTGAATGTCTGCCGGGTTATATGCGTCAGGGACGCTTCGATATCGAAGACCCGAACGATTTCGCATTGCCCGCGGAAGCGGAACTTCCGAAACTGCCGCCGGCCCGCGAGGATTCTCGCTCGGGACTGGCATATCCGGTCGCAGAAGCGCACCGCCAGAAGCGGGAGCGCCGTTCCATCTTCTCCGCGTTTCGAAAGAAGAAGGCACTGGAGCCGGCACCGGCTCCCGTAGAGCCTGCCGAGGCTGTCCATGTGGACGAACTTCCGCCGCAGGCGAAGATGCCGGCGCGTAAGAAGACGCCGAAGGTGGTCGTTGAGGTGATCGACTTAGAGGACCTGCAGGTACCGACCCGTGTGGTGGGACATAAGGTTTCCGAAGGGAAGCAGGCAGAGGTGGCCGTAGCGACGAAGAAAGAGAAGACGAAGACCGCAGTAAAAGAGCAGAGCGTGAAGCCGGAGAAGGCGCCGAAGTTAAGCCGCGCTGAGAAGGCGAAGCTCGCGAAAGCGGAGAAAGAAAAGGCTGAAAGAGAGAAGGCCGAAAGAGAGAGACTCGAGCGCGAGAAGGCTGAGAAGGCAGAGAAAGAGCGACTCGAGAAGGAGAAGGCTGCAAAGCCCGAAAAACCTGCACACACGGCGGGTCGGACATTGACCAAACGCGAAAAGCAGGAATTAAGAAGCAATGTTGAGCAGTACATGGTACAGGATGGGATCATTCCGGAGAAGTTCCATCTCGGGGTGTCGTCCGCCATCGCCAACGCAAAGGATGAGACGGAGTGCTGTGAGGGCGTGAAGATCGCGCTCGGCCGTTTCTATCCGCAGTACATCGAGACCATCCTGCGGTACTATCACAAGTTCCGCAAATAGCGTTCGAGAAACGGGGGTTTTATGAAAGAAGTTATTAACTTAACGATGGATGAAGAACGTGCGCTGTACCATCTGCAGGATGCAGTGGTACGCGGCTGCGTATTCGAGGGACCTGCGGACGGTGAGTCCGCGATGAAGGAGGGACGCGATCTTAGGGTTGAAGATTGCCGTTTCGCCCTTCGGTACCCTTTGTGGCACGTTCAGAGGTTCGCGCTGTCGAATTCGGTCATGGAGGACACTTGCCGTGCGCCTCTTTGGTATTCCTGTGACGGCGTCATTTCGGATACCGCGATCCGCGGCGTGAAGTGCCTGCGCGAATGCGACCGCATCACACTGAAAAACGTTTCGGCTACGTCGCCGGAATTCGGCTGGAAGTGCCGCGATCTGACGATCGAAAACGGAGATTACACATCCGAGTACTTCCTCCTGGAGAGTAAGAACGTGAACATCCGCAACATGACATTGTCCGGAAAATACACGTTCCAGTACACGGAAAATGTAACGGTAAAGGACTGCGTCCTGAACACGAAGGATGCGTTCTGGCACGCGAAGAACGTGGAAGTACGCGACAGCATCGTGAACGGCGAGTACCTGGGATGGTATTCCGAGGGACTGACACTCGTCAACTGCAAGATCAAAGGAACGCAGCCGTTCTGCTATTGCAAAGATTTGAAACTTATCAACTGTACCATGGAAGACACCGACCTGTCGTTCGAGTATTCGGACGTGGAGGCGAACGTTGTGGGTGAGATCCTGTCGGTGAAAAACCCGCGTTCGGGCCGCATCGTGGCGGACGGTTACGGCGAGATCATCTCTTCGGAGAGCGTATTCCCGCTGACCTGTGAGATCGTGGTACGGGATTGATCTGACAAATGGAACATACCTAAGGCGAGATCGAGGGAAGACAGTGAAGGCGAAACTGCGAGTATTCTTATATCGACTGGTCCAGCTGACCTGGGGGCTGCCGCAAACACTGGTGGGAGCCTTTGTTTTCCTGCTTACGATCCGTAGGCCGCACTATATGTATCACGGCGCTGTCGTGACTGCATGGAAGATGGGCGGCAGCGTGAGCCTGGGTATGTTCCTTTTTGTATCCGGGAGAAATTCCCGCGAGAAAAACCATTTTGACATCCCGATCTGGCGACGGACCCTGGTGCACGAGTACGGTCATTCCGTGCAGTCCCTGGTCCTGGGTCCGCTGTATCTGCTCATCATCGGCCTGCCGTCCTTCGTTTGGGCCAGCCTACCCTGCCTGAGCCGCATGCGCCAGAAACGAGAGATATCCTACTATGATTTCTATCCGGAGCGCTGGGCGAACGCCTGGGGCGAAAAGGCAACAAAAGAGCCCTCCATGGGGAGGGCCCGGTATTATTGATCGAGTATGACCAGCTCCGCATCGGGAGCATTTTTGATGACGCTGGCGATCCCGTTTTTACAGGACGCCTTCGTCGTATAGGACGATGAATTTAATACGACCTCGCCGTTTCTGGCGCGAAGACGGAAGCGAAAAGCTCCGTTTTTGTCTTTATAGATCTCGAATTTCGGATTTTTTACCGGCTTGGCATCCGGATCTTTTGCGCGGACGCTGCAGTCGTCGAGGCCGACATCCGTTCGCGCAGCCAGCCGGCGCACGCTCTCCACGCTTCGCTTTGCGACCGAGAGCGAGGAAAATGTAAGCGACGTCGCGATGGGCTCGCCGTTTCGGGCATGCAAAGAAAACGTGACATTGCCCGGTATGACATTGACCACAAATCTACCCATCATCGTTTCCTTTCGCAAGTTTTGGTATGTATGCACATAGTATACCAAAAGAACGGCGAAAATGGAAGACGGGAGAAAGATAAATGATGGAAAAAGCAGGTATGAAACAGTATGGCACGGAAGACAACAAAGACCCGGTATTCCGGTTTTATGCGGAGGAGAATATGGATACGATATGCATTAAATTAGCCGAAACGGATGAGGAGTTATGCGGAAGGGGCTACGTTCACTGTACTGCATGGAAGGAAGCTTATAGAGGCATTGTATGTGATCATTATCTGGATACGATGACTGTAGAGGCTACGACCGCGCGTGCAAGGAATTTCCCGGAAAATACGCTCGTCGCTAAGGATGGAGAGAAAGTAGTTGGCTTTGCTGTGTACGGTCCGTCAAGAGATGAAGATATGCCGGATGCAGGGGAGGTCGATGCGATCTACGTCCTTTCAGAGTACTATGATCGTAAGATCGGGTACCGATTGATGAATGAAGCGATCGCCAGGCTTAAAGAACTTAATGATTATAGTACTATAATCGTGTGGGTGCTTGAGAAGAATGAGAGAGCGATCCGTTTTTATCACAAATATGGTTTTGAATTTGACGGCTGCAAGAAGGAATGGAGACTCGGCACACCGGTGACCATCGTCCGTATGATAAAGAAATAGGGAAATCTTACGATTTATATCACATTTTCGAGGAATCTTTCGGTTTGCACTTGAAATTTATAAAAAATCATGTATTCTAGTATAGTGGACTTATTATACAGTTACTCATTTTGGAGGCTCATTCATGAAGAAAGTGGTTAAATTCGGCGGAAGCTCGCTCGCATCCGCAGAACAATTCGAAAAAGTAGGAGCGATCATCCGCAGTGATGCCAGCCGTCGTTTCGTCGTGCCGTCGGCACCCGGAAAGCGGAATAAAAAAGATACAAAAGTTACTGATATGCTGTACGATTGCTACGCGACCGCAGAGGCAGGAGAGGATTTCTCCGCGAAACTCAACGCGATCCGCGCCCGCTATCAGGAGATCATCGACGGCCTGGGCCTGTCACTTTCCCTGGATGCGGAGTTCGACATCATCCGTAAGGAATTTGCCGCAAAGGCAGGACGCGATTACGCAGCATCCCGCGGCGAGTACCTGAACGGTATCGTTATGGCAGCATATCTCGGATATGAATTCATCGACGCAGCTACCGTGATCCGTTTTAACGAGGAGGGCCATTTCCTGCCCGAACTCACAAACGAACTGCTCGGTAAGCGTCTGGAAAATGTAGACAGCGCGGTCATCCCGGGCTTCTACGGAGCACGCGAGGATGGTACGGTCGTTACCTTCTCCCGCGGCGGTTCTGATATCACCGGTTCCATCGTAGCCCGCGCGATCCGTGCGGACATGTACGAGAACTGGACCGACGTTTCCGGTTTCCTGGTTGCGGATCCCCGCATCGTCGAGAACCCGGAAGTCATCGAGACCATTACCTATCGTGAGTTGCGCGAGCTGTCCTACATGGGCGCCGGCGTGCTGCACGAGGATGCGATCTTCCCGGTACGTAAGGAAGGCATCCCGATCAACATTAAGAATACCAACCGTCCGGAGGATCCGGGCACACTGATCGTAGAGAGCACCTGCCGCAAGCCTCGTTTTACCATCACGGGTATCGCAGGTAAGAAGAATTTTGCTTCTGTAACGATCGAAAAAGATATGATGAACTCTGAGATCGGTTTCGGCCGCAAGGTACTGACTGCTTTCGAGGAAAATGCGCTTTCGTTCGAGCATGTTCCGTCCGGTATCGACACCATGACCGTGTTCGTGGACCAGCACGCATTCGAAGAGAAGGAGCAGAACGTTATCTCTGCACTCCATCGTCTGGTTGAGCCGGACAGCGTTGAGGTAGATTCCGACCTGGCACTGATCGCGATCGTGGGACGCGGTATGCGTTCGACCCGCGGAACCGCCGGCCGCATCTTCTCCGCATTGGCCCACGCACGTGTGAACGTCCGCATGATCGACCAGGGTTCCAGTGAGCTGAATGTCATCGTCGGCGTGGACAATGCTGACTTCGAGACCGCCATCCGTGCGATCTATGACATCTTCGTAACAACGAACATCTAAGACGGTTTCCTAAGCTGTCGCCCTAAAAACAAGCCGAAAGGAAATCATCGCGAATGGTTGCAGTTTGCCTGATCGTACCTTATGTCTTGGTACAGTATCACTTTTTACGTTGGTTTTTATCCTGGCTGGGTGCCTGCCATCCGGTCTTTAAGCAGAAAAAAGTATTTATCCCGATCACGGTCGTATATACTTACGTGGTCATGAGCCTCGGTATCGCAGTCCTGATGCCGGACGGCATGGCGGAACGTGCGACCCGTGTCATCGGTAACTACGCACTGGGCTTCTCATTATACATCGCCATGTCTGTGGCGATCGCGGATGTCGTTCACCTGATCCGCAAATGGTGGCTCAAAAAATACAACAAAAAGCCTTCCAAACGCTTTTTCATACTGTCCGGTCTGATCACTCTGTTGGTGATCACGGTGGTCGGTACTTATGGTCTGATCAATGCGCGCGTCATCCGCCGCACGGCTTATGAGATCACCGTTCCGAAGGTAGTAGCCGGGATCGCTTCTTTGAAGGTCATCCTGATCGCAGACCTGCACATGGGTTATAGCGTCGGCGTGGACATGATCGCGGATATGGTCGATAAGATCAACCAGGAAGACGCGGATCTCATCATCCTGGCAGGCGACATCTACGATAATTCGTACGATGCTCTGGAAGATCCGGCACGCCTGGCAGAGCTCCTCGCGAGCATGAAGAGTAAATACGGCACCTATGCGTGCTATGGAAATCACGATGTGGACGAAACGGTGTTCGTCGGCTTTACATTCCGTGCTATGGATAAGCCGGTCGCCGATCCCCGCATGGAGGATTTCCTGAAAGCATCTAAGATCAATTTGCTTCGTGACGAATACGTTCTGATCGATGATAAGTTCTATGTTTACGGCAGACCCGATGCTTCCAAACCGGGCGAAGGTATCGATGTACGTAAGACTCCGGCGGAAACGATGGAAGGCATCGACCTTTCAAAGCCGGTCATCATGATCGACCACCAGCCGAAGCAGCTGGAGGAACTCGCCGCTGTGGGTGTGGACGTCGATCTTTGCGGACATACGCACGACGGACAGATGTTCCCCGGAAACATCCTCACCTGGCTTATGTGGGATAACTCCTACGGCTATGAGAAGTTCGGAAACATGCACAACATCGTTACTTCCGGTGTCGGCGTTTACGGACCGTTCATGCGCGTGGGTACGAAGGCAGAGTATTGCCCGATCACGATCCGCTTCGCGCAGTGATGCGAGGAAGCGCCTCAATTTAATAGATATGTGGACCTGCTTGATCGGATGCGTTCAGGCAGGTTTTTTCATGCTTACTCCGCGGGCGGCTAACTGCGACACCTGTTTTCGCGTTTCAGTTAGCCATTTCTTCAGGCGATTGTAATAAAAAAGTCAGATACAGCCCCCCGGAGAGTGATATAATAAGAGCAGTTGGTGGGATCATGGGATAGACCCCACTGATTCTTCAGCTGTAAACGAAGAAGAGAAAAGGAAACAGAAAAATGAGTAAAACAAACTGGAAAAAAGGCGGCGTTTGTCTTCTAAGCCTGGCCTTTCTGCTTACCGCTTGCAAAGGCGGCAGTGATAAGCCGACGACCGCAGACACCGCTGCGAAAACTCCGGGGGGATCCGTAACTGTAGCGGGAACAGATACGGAGCCACAGGAAGAGTTCACGGATGCCGCCCCGACATCGGCGCAAATATCGGACTATAAGGACGATCCGCAGGTCGAGGAACTGGCACGCCAGGTGGAAGAAAAGCACGGGATCGACATCGTCTACGGCGAGGATGTCCGCAGAAACTTCGGAAATGAGGAAGAGGATCTGCGCGCTACAGCATTTACGAGTGCAGAAGGGATCAAGACAGCCATCCGATCTGTGGATGAAGCGTTTTCGGCATTCCCTAAGGGGCTTACGAGTCAACTGGCCGATGAAAAACGAGGCACGTTGAAAGTCTATCTGCTCGGAGCTGTCGGGCAGGGCGATAATGCGCCGGAGTCGGGTGCCTATCCCGCATTTACCGATAACGAAGACCCGGAACTCTTTCTGGCGATCGATATATCACCGGATGGTTTTATCAACGTTCCGACCGTGAGCCATGAATTTACGCATGTGATCGATTTTCGTATGCATGAGATGGGAAAATTTGACGACGAAGGCTGGAATAAACTGAATCCCGAGGGCTTTTCGTACGTGGAGAATTATGAGACCTATGCCACGGGAGAGTTTGCCAACAAGTATTCCTATACGGAATATCATTACACTCCGCGAAAGCTGACCCAGCCCCCGGAGGATGTATATTTCGTATACAATTATGGAACGGTAAGCGCTTTGGAGGATCGTGCGACGCTCCTCGAACCGCTGATCATATACAGGATGTGGGGACACGATACGATCGCTCCGGGAATGTATGAGTTTCCACATATTCAGGCGAAGACGGAATACTTTCTGAAGGCGATCGAGGCGGCGTTTGATCTGGCGCCGGAGGATGTCGAGATCTGGAAAAATGCCTATGAAAAACTGGCAAATAAAACGGAACCATAGGGAGAGATAGAACATGAGAAGAAGATGGAAGAAGATCGGTGCTGCGGCGCTGAGTGTAACACTTGCCTTCGGGTCGTTGGCAGGATGTGAGAAGGAGCCGAAGGAACCGACGACGGCCGAAGCGGTCACGACGACGGCAGATGAGAAGAACACGACGGAGGCGGGAACGACAGCAGCTGATGTTCAGGTGCCGAATTCTGAGGCACCCGTGTCGACTGCGCAGCCGACGGACGAACAGCCGGCGACAGAACAACCGACGACTCCGGACACGACGACTCCGGACGCGACCACGTCGGAGACTTCCGAGCCGACGACGCAGGCGCCGAAGCCGGAAAATGATGCGCAGGCAGCATTTGCCGATTTCATACAGGAGATGACCGAGTACTTGATCGGCGATAGCTATTACACGGCTACGACGACGATCGAGCACCCGGAGGACTATGGATTTACCCCGGATAAGCTGACGAACTATTTCATCGCTTCGTATAAGATCTCGGAGGAAGGCGAGAAGGAGGCGGAGGAGACTGAGAAGGCTCTGAAGGCGAAACTCGACGCGATCGACCGCGAAGCCTTGACCGATAAGCAGAAACTGGCATACGATAAGCTTCAGTACGAATTTGACATCGATGCGCGCATGATGAAACTGAAGAAGTTCGCGAGCCCGCTCGATGGACAGACCGGCCTTATGGCGCAGCTTGGTATCGCGCTGTATAACTTCCCGTTCGATGAGGAAGCCGACCTGATCGGTTACCAGAAGATCCTCGAGACACTTCCGGAGACCTTCGACGACGTGATCGATTTCATCAAATACCAGAAGACGACACTCAACTTCGAGCCGTCCGACTCCATGATCGAAGATGCGATCGGATATACGCTGGCTCTGACAGAAGATAAAGACAACCCTCTGCTCGACGCTTACGACGAGAAGGTCAATGAACTTTCGCTGTCCGCGGAGAAGAAGGCAGAATACATCCGGAAGAACCGGGAATATGTCACCGGTCCGCTGTTTGAAGCGTTGAAGAAGTTCGCTGAGGACCTGAAGCAGTTCGATACAGAGACGAACGAGGCGAAAGGACTGTGCCACTATGAGGACGGATCGACCTATTATCAGGAATATCTGCGCGCTTATCTGGGCGTGGAGATGACGACCCAGGAGATCTTCGACTATATCGAGACAGCGATGCTGAAGGATAAGCAGGATCTGTATAAGTATGTGTTCGCGGATATTCAGGGTGCGATGTCGATCGATAGCGGAAGTTATGATCTTCCTTATGACAGAACTTCCGTAGATGAGATCGTGAAGTATTACACGCAGGCTTTGGCGCAGGATTTTCCGATGGAGCTCCTGCCGGAGTACGACATTAAGGACCTGCCGCCTGCACTGCAGATCGAAGGCCTCGGAGCGTATTTCATTCCGGCAGAGTGGGGTGACACTTCGCCGCGCATTATCCGCGTGAACCCGCAGGTGGCGGGCCAGGGCGGTACCCTGCGACTGGATGAGACCTTAGTCCATGAGGGCTTCGGCGGTCATATGCTGCAGGATGCCTGCGCAGAGCCGTACAACGAGGAGGTCACGAAGATGTTCACCGAACTCGGATATATCGAGGGTTGGGCGGTCTATGCACAGCGCGAATCCACGATGTACTTAGGCCTGTCAGATGCGCTTGCAAACATGATCAACCTCAACGAGTCACTCGGTTACGATATCGAGGCATTAGCGGACATCGGAGTTAACGGACTCGGCTGGACACGTGAGGAGCTCAACACCTACCTGTCGAATACGATGATGCTCGGTTCTTATACCGACGTCATCTACGATATGGTCGTATCGACTCCGGGAACACTGCTCCCGTATTCCTTCGGTCCGCATAAGACGAAGGAATTGATCGATATGTATAAAGAGAAGTATGCGTCAAATCTGGACGTAAAAGAGATGCATCGTAAGTATATGAGCATCGGTTCGTCTTCGTTTGACGTTGTAGAGAAGTATTTCCTGGGAGAATAAAACAGGGAAAATGTTTTCCGGGGATCACCAGAAGGAGGCGGATGCAGGAATGAGAAAACAGATAAAACGGGTCAGGGCGACAGCTCTGGGTATGACACTGGCGGTCGGCTTACTTGCAGGCTGCGGAAAGAAGGACGCGGAACCTACGACGGCAGAGGCGACATTGGCCGCGGATACGACGGCTGACACGAGCGCGGAACCGAAGCAAACGGAGAATGTGACGACGGCAGAGCCTACGACGGCGGAGCCTACCACGGTGGAGCCCACCACGGCTGAGCCCACGACAGCGGAGCCTACCACGGAAGAGCCTACGACCGAAGTGGAACTGCCGACGCTGGATGCAAACCTGACGCCGTCGGAAGCATTTGCCGAATTTGAACAGATGGTCCTGAAATTCCGGATCGGAAAAAACTACTATAAGGCCGTATCGACGATGAAGAACCCGGAGGACTATGGTTTTTCACGGGATGAACTGACAGACTACCGATTCGTCAACTATAATATTTCCGAGAAGGCGGCAGAGGCAAAAACCGAGAAGAAACTGAAGGAGATGCTGGATACGATCGATCCCGCCGGACTGACGGACGCGCAGAAACTGGCGTACGATAAGCTTCAATACGAGTTTGATATCGATATCCGTATGAGTGAGCAGGCAAACCTGGTCAGCCCTATCGCGCCGAACGGCGAAGCTAAGAACAGTATTTTTTCGTTTTGTGACCAGTTGTATATGCTGCCGGTGGAAACAGAAGAAGACCTGATCGGATATCAGAAACTTCTGGAGACGGTACCGGTGACACTTCGGGAAGCGATCGAATATATGCAGTTCCAGTTGGACGAGTACGGTTACTACCAGCTCCCTTCGAACATTCGAAGAGCGGTGGACAATGCGGTATTCTATGCAAAAACGGATCCGGATGAGAATCCATTGGTCGATGTCTATAAGGAAAAGATCGGGGCCATGGATCTGCCGGAAGAGGTTAAAGAAGAATACATTAAAAAGCATAATGAATATGTCACAGGAGAACTATCGAATCAACTGATGAAGTTCACAAGAGATCTTCAGAAGTTGAATTCGTCCTCCAATAAGACACAGGGACTGTGCCACTATGAAGGCGGGGCAGAATACTATGATGTAATGCTTCGGAACCGTTTGGGCGTGGAGATGACGCCGCAGCAGATCTTTGATTACATTCATGGCCGCGCGCTCGCGAATTACACACTCTTTTTCCTGTACGCGGATACCTCACCGGATGAAGCCGAGGCATATGCTACCGGCACGTATGAAGTGCCTTATGACCGGACGGACGTTCAGGCGATCGCCGAGTATTATACGAAAGCCATGGCGCAGGATTATCCGATGGAGCTCCTGCCGGCGTATGAGATCTCTGAGATCCCGGAACTGTTCCGGAGTGATACTTACAGTGCGTACTATATTGAGGGCAGATGGGGCGACGATTCACCTCGCGTGATCCAATACGATCCGGATATGCCCAGGTTTGATCGGTTCTTTGATACCATACTGGTCCATGAAGGCTTCGGTGGACACATGCTTCAATTTGCGTGCGCCGAGGGAAATGATAAGGCGACCATGCTGACCCGTCATTTTGGATATACCGAGGGTTGGGCTCAATATGTTCAGTGCGAGTCTTCGAAGTACGCGAACATGTCGAAGGAAATGGTGACTTTCCGCTTGGTTGGCCTGACGTTCGGTCAGGACCTCGAAGCTTTGGCAGACATCGGAGTCAATGGCCTGGGCTGGTCGGTAGAAGACTTGCAAGACTTCATGGCGAAATATGGCGTAGCAAAGTATGACGCCCAAACGATGTATGATGATGTGATCGCATTGCCCGGAAGAGCCATCTCGTATTCATTCGGTGAGAAAAAGACGAGGGATCTGATCGAGGCATACAAAGAAAAATATGCCGATAATCTGGACATGAAGGAGATGCATCTCAAGTACATGAGCATCGGCCCCACATCGTTTGACATCGTCGAGAAGTATTTCCTCGGGGAATAAATAGGAGATAACATGGGAAGAGTTAAGGTTGAAGAAGGGATCGAGCTTTCGTACGAAGAGTACGGAAGCGGTGATAAGGTGATCCTGTCCGCGCAGGTGGGCTTTTACCCGAAGGGTGTGCAGCAGGAGCTGGCGAAGATGGGCTACCACGTGTACTGCATCACCCTGCGCGGTTTCTACCCGTCGAGTTATGTGATGACGGACTACAAAGATGCCTGGTACGACGTGTTCGCGGACGATGTCGTTCGCGTCGCTGACGCGCTGGGGATCTACAAGTTCTGCTACATGGGAGCCTCGCATGGTTCGGGCGTGGGCTGGCATCTGATGCTGCGCCACCCGGAGCGAGTGAAGGCGTTCGTGGCCATGGTCCCGGGCCCGCACAGTCTGGCGGCCGGCGCCATGAGTTATCGGCAAATGCTTATGCAGGGCATCATTTCTTCGCCGCCGCCCATGGATCCGCCCATCACGACGGACGAGGCGCGCAAAAAGCGTCGTGCGATCCGTGAGGAGCACATTTCCCACAACCGGGAGCCGCACCCGCTGGAGAAGGCGATCGAGTACGGTCGTCCGCTTATGCGACTGCAGAACGAGGAGAATCTCTGCGAGGCGCTGAAGACCATTCAGACGCCTACGCTGATCCTGGGCGGTGTCGACGACCCGATCAGCACGCCGGAGCTGATGG
>JAFYZH010000051.1 GCA_017548765.1 Lachnospiraceae bacterium
AGCCAGGATCAAACTCTCATGTTTAATCTTTTCTGACATCAGACAAACTCTGCGTTCATCGTTCCTGTCTTTACTGTTTCTTAGGTTTGCTTATTTCTAAGCTGTTCTCAATCTTTTAATTCTCTTTGAATTTTCAAGGTTGGAGTATACTATTTGATTGTCAAGGTGCTGTTCGCTTCGTTCGTTTCAACCGGTTGCCGTCTTACGGCGAAGTACCGTTGTCGCTCTCGCGGCGAACTTCTAAATAATACCACTGCTCTTCGAGTTTGTCAACACCTTTTTTAAACTTTTTTTCAAGTTTTTTTCAGGCACCCTCGAGCGGGCAAGGAATATACTATCACGTTCCCAAGGAAAAGTCAACACCTTTTTCCAAAAAAATCGGGACTTTTTACCTAGATCCTCTTTTTTCGTTTTTTCGGCCCCTGAAACGATGTTTCTATATGTTCATTCCCTCCTATATTTATCCTTACTAAGACTCATAACTTATGATTTGAATCCTATATATTATAGTAGATAATAGATTTATATACAGATCCTGTACCATCTTCCGTCGGATCTGCACCTCTCCGAATAAATGAACAGGCTTCCGGACCCGCCGGAAGCCTGTTTCCGCACATAAATAACGTTCGTACCTCTTCTTATATATTCAGATGATAAATTCGGGTTCTTTAAGCCGGTACATTTTCTCAAAGAACTCGCGGGCGCGTTCGCTCTTCGGATGGTTGAACACCTCCGCCGGCGTACCGTCCTCGATGATCTTTCCTCCATCGAGGAAGAGCACCCTCGTAGATATCTTTTGGATGAAATCCATTTCGTGGGATACCAGAAGCATCGTGTATCCCTGCTCCGCGATCGCCTTGATCGTGGTGAGCACCTCCGTCACCAGTTCGGGATCGAGCGCGGACGTCGGCTCGTCGAGGAGGATGATGTCGGGGCGCATAGCCAGCGTTCTCGCGATCGCGACGCGCTGCTGCTGTCCGCCCGACAGATGCTTCGGGTAGTGGTTCTGCCAGTCGCACAGGCCGACATGCTCCAGCTCCTCCAGCGCGATCTTCCGCGCCTCCTCTTTCGACTTCTTTTGTACCGTGATCAGCCCTTCCATCACATTTTCCAGAGCGGTCTTGTGTTCGAACAGGTAAAACTTCTGGAACACCATTCCGATCCGCTTCCGGAGCTCATTGACCGTCTTGCGTGCCTTCGACCGCACGGGCAATGTGATCTCGACGTCGTCAAACTTCAACTTCCCCTCTTCCGGCTTCTCCAGCAGGTTGATGGAGCGAAGCAGCGTCGACTTACCGGTTCCGGACGGGCCTACGATACCGATGATATCGCCCTTTTCGACCTTCAGGTCGATACCGTCCAGCACGACGTTGTCGCGAAACCGCTTATGTATATTCGTTAACTCAAGGATTGCCATGTTTTGCCTCCTTTACCGGTTTCGGCTGCTCCGGGATCTTAAACTTCTTTTCGATGATCTTGAAAATCTTCTCCAGGATGATGGTTATGATCCAGTAGATGATCGCGAGCGCTACGTAACCTTCCAGGTAACGGTAGTCGCGACCGGCGAGGATCTGGTTCTGATACGTGATCTCGATGATGCCGCAGGTGGAGGCCAGCGATGTGCCCTTCACCAGGCCGATCACCGAGTTGCAGATGCCGGGAAGGGCATTGCCCATCGCTTCCGGCACGATGATCCTGCGCAGGATCTGTCCGTACGTCATGCCCATCGCTGAGCCGGCTTCGATCTCGCCTTTGTCTACGGACTCGAGCGCCGCACGGAACGTCTCACTGGTAAATGCTGCCTGGTACAGGCCCAGCGCCAGGAAGGCGTAGACGATCTTCGGAATGACATCGACGTCGATGTTCGCTCCCCAGGAGTTGAAGATCCTGAGTATGGCCGGTATGCCGTAGTAGGCGACATACAGCTGGATCAGCATGGGCGTGCCGCGCATCAGCGAGAGGAAACCCGTTGCGATCGGACTTAAGATCTTCACTTTTTTATACCGGATCACCGCGATCAGCAGACCCACAAACAGGGAGACCAGGAACGCCAGGCCGGCCAGCTCTAATGTGATCGGGATCTTTTTGATCAGGTGGGGAATGCGCGACCACATCAGTTCAAAGCTGAAATAATCTGAAAAACTCGTATCCATCAGGGTTTCCCTCCGCTTCCTTTAAGATCAGTTGAGATAATCCAGATCCGACGCGAGCGGCAGCACGGATATGGTAGGATCGTTCAATTTCTCGCCGATCCACTTCTTTCCGAGTTCCTCCAGCGTTCCGTTCTCGTAGAGCTTCTTGATGCCTTCGGAGAACAGCTTCTGGTACTCTTTGGAATTCTTTCCGGTCTTACCGAAGAGAATGTGGGATGTGTTGTTTGCAGTGATGTTGGTCGCCGTCTCCTCATCGGACAGAACAGTGATGTTCAGGCTCTCAAACTGTGTCGGGTAGGCCGTCTTATACTTCAGGATGACCGGCTGGTCGTGGATGAGGGCTACCTTACCCTCGATCGCCTCCTGCAGCTGCACGGTGATATCCGCAGATGTGTACTCCAGGTTGATCTTCTTCTCGCCGTCTTTTCTGGCCTCGTTCCAACGCTCGATCGCGTTCGTCGTGTTACCGCCGGCGCCGCCGTAGATCTTCAGACCGGATTCAGCCAGTTCTTCAAAGGAAGAGATGGATGTTCCTGCGGCCGATGTGATGGTGTATCTGGATTTGGTGTAAGGGAAAGAGAACAGGTACGATTTCGCTCTCTCCGAGTTGTAGCTCCAGTTGTTGATCGTTGCGTCGATCACGCCCTGCTGCGCGTCCACGAGGGAGTTCGAGCTTACGGTGAGTTCGAGTTCATACTCGGCAAATTCCGGCAGCTTAAACAGTTCGACCAGAACTGCTACGTCGTAACCGCTGAGATAAACATTGTCCTTTGTGGTGTAAATGGCCGCGTCCGCGGAGTCTTCCGTTACGATAAACGGTGCCGGCGAGCCGTTTGTCTCGATCTTTATCACTTTCTTTCCAGCTTCTACCTTCTTACCGCAAGCTGTGAGTCCCAGAGCTGCGACGATCAGAAGTGCTGCATATACGATCTTTCTAAATTCCTTTTTCATAATAGTTTCTCCTCTTTTCATATGTTATATAGTCTTGGTTCAGGCCTTCTTATTCTTAAGCAGGCCCTTCAGCGGGTTGATCGACGGGTCGACCGAGATCGATACGTTCCGGGGCTGACGATCGTCCCAGGAAGCATTGTTCCATTTGGATACGGAGATCTCGCTCTGATATTCCTCAGGCGTAACGTCCGTGTGAAGGAATACATCTGGGTCGGAGGAAAGCTTCGCTCTCTCGCCGTCCGTCTTCCAGAGCTCCTCCCACGGTACCTGGGAAGCGATGCGCTCCAGGAAGGAACCGTTCCAGCCTCTGTGTCCCTTAAACTCGTTCTTCGGGAACTCGAAGAAGGTGTACTTCTTAAACTGCGGGATCGCGAAGAGGTCCTTCACGTAGCCCCAGATATTCTCGTATTCGGCGATCCTCTTCTTCAGCGGGCCGACATTGTGATAGTAGTAAGTCTCCCAACGCACCAGGGTCACATACAGACGGACATCGGCGTCGGTGATGTAGTCACCGAACAGGAAACGGTTCGTCGCCAATCTCTGGTCGATCTTCTCGAGCGCCTCATTGAAATCCTGGTAAGCTTCATCGTAAGCGACCCAGGATAGGCAGAAATGCATACGATAATGCGCGTTGTTGATGGTCGGGAACAGCCAGTCATTGAACTCATCGATCTCCTTGCGGTAGGCCTTCGGATAGAGGTCAATGTCCGTCTTCTGGAACTTACGGAACTGCACCTCGATGTAGTTCGTCAGGCGATGGTAGTCGTTATTTACCGCCTTCTTCTCGATCACATCCACCAGCGTCGGCGTCGTGGCCCTTCCCGTGAAACCGGGTCTTGCGTTTTCATAAAACTCGGAAAGGAAAACGGCGCCGGTGGACGGATCCTTGTAATCCTTCTGATCGGTGAAACCGTGGCCGTACTTTCCGATACCGGACGTAGCCAGGTCATCGATCGCATCCTCGAGTCCGAGGATATCTCTGACGATCACCGGGCGGTTGGACCAATGACATCCATGTGCCCAGAAGATCTTAAAGCGGTTCGCTTCAGCCTTTAAGTCGCCGTCCTTCTCACCGAATGGGGTGATGAATGCGTTGGGCTGTCTTACGAAGACGCCTCTCTCGTCGATCTCTTCCAGCGTCTCGTTCGGACGAACGCGTACGCCGCGCTCCGCTGCCAAACGATCGGCTTCTTCCTCCGGAATTCTCACCGGAACTTTCTTAGCTCTATTTGCTTCTAAACTGCATGCATTACTCATAGTTGTTATCTCCTTTTATCATGTTTTCTGATATCTGTTTCAGTAAAATGGCAACAAAAAAACCGGGGTCCACATCCCGGTCGGCGTCAGGCCTCATGGCCCGCAGAGGTTAGGCGTACGACAATCAAGCCATACATCGTACCGTTACACCGGCTCGGAAGTATTGCATTCGCTTCATCATACACATATAACACATACCTGTGAGTTTCTTAAAACCTTTCATGGTGTGTACCTCCTTTTTCTTTCGATGGGTCAATGATACCACAAGATCCCGGGTTTGAATAATCCTTCTTTCTTATTTTCAGTTATAGGTTGAACTTATTACAAAAAAGGACGCCCGTTCGTATCGAACAGCCGTCCTTTTCCTTACTTATTTATCTTTCAACTGAAAGTACTTCCCCTCATATAGGGAGAATATCGTCGCATCGGTCCTGCCGGCGTAATATACTCCGGGCTCGCGAAAACGATCAAAAACCTCTTCCCGCACGGATATCTGTCTTCCTTCGTCGGTGATCAGGTAGTAATATGTTTTCGTTCTGCTTGAGGCGTCGTCGCCCGGAGGCGCAGCTTCGGTCACTACTTCCTTTTTGGCATCCGCCAACTTATATTCGAAGAAATAATGTGCCTCGTTTTCCGGAAAGTTTTTATCTATCTCCGGAAGGATCTTATCCTTCACGAGCGTATATCCACCGACCAACATACCAACGAAGAGAAGCGCCACGACTATATTTCCCACAAAATTCATGATCCCTTTTCGTTCGACCACGGAGAAAATGACTCCGATCAACATCCTTATTATGATAAACCCGAGAAAAACACCAACAAAACCGAGGAACAGAGGTAACAACTCCTTCGCTTTTTGCGCATCCTTCACGTATTTTTCGTAGTCTTCTTCGAGGATATCATTTGTCAGTGTCACGACCTGTCCCCGGGAGATCATCTGCTCGTAACGATCCTTCGCCGCCTCCACGCTGTTTTTCTGTTCCAACTTTACCTTTACCACCATAGCGATCAAAAGCCCGACCGCCAGCAAAAGCAGGATGTTACTTACGCTCTCCACTTTTTTCTCTACCATATCTTCTCTCCCATTATGGTTAAAAGACGGAGGTCCAGCTTTAGACCTCCGTCTTTCATTTTATGATACAGTTAGTAATTCTTTCGTATGATCAATAGATCTCCCTATCCGGCGGAACCGGCGGTTTCTCCTTATCGATCTTCTGGGTCATGCCGATGACACGCGCTTTCTCAGATACGTGAGAAGCGATATACTCCAGTACGAAACGATAGTGTTCATCCGCAAGATAAACTTCCGTACTGATAAGTTTCTCTTTCAAACGTACTACCGACCACTCGGGATATGCGTGAACTACCTTCACCTTACGGAACTCGGAGTACGCGATGGAAGCTGCCTCTGCGAGAGCATCATCTGCGCGGTCCGGATCCTTTGTATCCGACAGCGGCTCCAACAGCGCTTCTGCGCCAGCCAGATCGGTGGTCGTGGGCAATGTAATATATCGGATGCCTTCTTCGTCCATCTCGTGGATCATGAAGTATTTACCGCCCTTTTTCTTCGCATAGATCAGGTAACCGATCACGATCAGGATCATCGTGACCGCCATGATAACTGCAAAGAGAATGGTCGTATTCTTAAATCCGCCACCACTCCAGTAATTGTCTTCACTCAGGTTCACCAAAACGACGATCAACCAAACCAATGCGATCAAGACCGCAACGGATTTCATGATGAAGAGCATTAACAGCGGGATCTTATAGTAGCTTCGTTCATGGATCCAACGGTATTTTCCGTCAGGATAAAGTTCAGGCTGCTTCGGAACATCCTCTTTTTTCATAGCATCCAAGGCATTTTGAATAATCGGATTATATGCCATGACTATCTATCTCCTTTCCATTTTACGTTGAGGCCCTCCTCCTACCAAAAAGGCCTTTCAACCACACTCAAGTCTCTTCCTGTAATAAGTTTATCATGAAAAAGACCTTTCGTCTAGTATTCTTTCAGAATTAATTGTAAAAATTATGTAAATTATCGTCTTATTCTTTTATTTTAAGCTCCATCAGGTACTCACTCGCGCCGGTAGCCCCGGTCGAATAGAGTACATTTGCCGCGGAGTCATAATAGAGGACCCAGGTCTGTTCTTCGTCGTCCACTTTCGCACGCGCCTGTATCTCCTGCGTGTGGGACGAGATGTCGTCGTCCACCGTCGTTTTATATCCGTGCCAGTCGTACTTCTCGCCGTTGTATTCGACTTCGATCTCGCGTCCGATCAGGTCGATATACCGCTCAACCGCCACCGAACGTTCATGTGCGGGCACGTAGCCTAACCAGGTCACAAAGGCAAATATGGCGATAAAGGGAATGCCGAGCAACCAGATCCATTTTACTCCCTTCTGCGCGAACAGATACAGGATCAAAACGAACGCGATCCCGACCAGACCGATCAGATAATAGGGGCGGAAATGACTGTCATACTCCACCACTTCCATCGTCGTCAACAGACCGAAAACTCCGATCAGAAACAGGATCCCCATTTCGATCCAAACGACCACGACTCTCTTGAGTCCCAATTTACTTCTTGCTTCTTCCAATTGAAAACCTTCTTTACTATATTACTTATTTATGCGGTCCCGGCTAGTCCAGGGCGATATGACCGTTAAAGAACAGGGCGACCAGACACAAGACCAGATACGGCAGCAAGAGCAGCGCTGCTCCCTTGCGGATCTTCCACGTGAACATGATGAGGATCGCGATCAGGCACACCAGCACGAAGAGCCAGATCGCGCCGATCATAAACCATCCTTCAAACATCATCGGCATCCATAAAACATTGAACACCAGCTGTAAAACATATACGAAAAGAGCTGCCGTGCGCTTTCTGTCCTTTTGTTTCACGATCTGGTAGCAAACGAAACCCATCAGCGGGTACATTATAAACCAGGCCCAAAAGATCGGAGTCGGTGAATTCACACTGACGGAAAACAGATCCTTAAACGCTTTCAGAGGATCCTTCGTTCCGGAACCGAACATATAAACAAGCATCGACGAAACGCCTGCCAGGATCGGTATCAAAATACACAGAAAAAGTATCACATTAAATCTCTTAGAATCGTTTGATTTTCCCATTCTTACCTCCTTATTTATGATCGGTCTGCTACCCGATTAAACCGTACCAGACCTTAAGCACGCGCCAAATCACATTCCCATTATACCAACATTGGATACCGTGTTCAAGCGGAAAATGCTTCCCTTCCGGCCGAATCAAAAAACCTTCCGGTACGGGAAGGTGCCCGAAACGGAAGGTTTCATCATGTCGCGGAGAAAGAGGGATTTGAACCCTCGCGCCGGTTACCCGACCTACACCCTTAGCAGGGGCGCCTCTTCGGCCTCTTGAGTATTTCTCCAAGTATCAACCGATACTCACACAGTATACTAAACTGTGTATCATATGTCAAGCATATTTTTGCTTCTATGCCTGGTTTTGTTTTTTTGCCTCTTCTTCGGCTTCGAGATAGGCATCGCGTCCGGTGCTGTCGAGTACGACGATCGCCGGGAAATTCTCGACGGTGAGCAGGCGGATCGCCTCCGTGCCCAGGTCATCGTATGCGACCACGGTCGAAGAGGTGATGCACTTCGAGAGCAGGGCTCCTGCTCCGCCGATGGCTGCCAGATACACGGCATGGTTTCGAACGACTGCCTCATGAACGGCCGCGGAACGCTTTCCCTTTCCGATCATGCAGGTCTGGCCCATATCCAGAAATGTGGGCGCATATTTATCCATGCGGCTGGCGGTCGTCGGACCTGCGGAACCGATGGGACGGCCCTCGCGCGCCGGCGAAGGTCCCATATAATAGATAGTCGCATCCTTCAGGTCGATGGGGAGCGACTCGCCCTTCCCAATGGCCTCGAACATGCGCTTATGCGCAGCATCACGCGCGGTATAGATCTGCCCGGTGAGGTAGACCATGTCTCCCACATGCAGGCTGTCCGCGATCTCTTTTGTGATCGGTGTATGTATGATTCTGTCCATCTTCTGCCTCCTAGATCACGCGCGTCACGTGACGGTTCACGTGGCAGCAGATATTGACCGCCACCGGAAGTCCGGCGATATGGGTCGGGTAGGTCTCCACGAAGACTGCGAACGCCGTGGTGCTTCCGCCCAGGCCTGCCGGGCCGATGCCCAGCGCGTTGATCTTCGTCAGAAGTTCCTGCTCCAGCTCGCTCACATAAGGGATGAGCGAATGCGATCCGGCCTCGCGGGTCAGTGCTTTTTTCGCCAGGAAGGCGCACTTCTCAAAGGTACCGCCGATGCCGACGCCCACGACCATGGGCGGGCACGCGTTCGGTCCCGCATCCCGTACTGCTGTAAGCACCGCATTCTTCACGCCCTCGATGCCGTCCGCCGGCTTAAGCATGAACACGCGGCTCATATTTTCGCTGCCGAATCCCTTCGGCGCCATGGTAAGTTCGATCTGCTCGCCGGGCACGATGTCGTAATGGATCACAGCCGGCGTGTTATCCTTCGTATTCACGCGATCGATCGGGTCGCGCACAACGGATTTACGCAGGTAGCCTTCGGTATATCCCTTGCGTACGCCCTCGTTGATGGCGTCGGTCAGATTTCCTCCGGTCACATGCACATCCTGTCCCAGCTTCACGAAGATCACCGCCATACCGGTGTCCTGGCAGATCGGGATCATGTCTTTATCCGCGATCTCCAGGTTCTGTGAAAGCTGTTCAAATATCTTTTTACCCAGCGGGGAAGTTTCATTTTCCTTCGCATGGTCAAACACCTGCATCATATCCTTCGACAAATGGTAGTTTGCCTCGATGCACATCTTACTGATCTCTTCCGTGATCACGGAAGCTTCTACGGTTCTCATTCGTCCTTATCTTCCTCGTCTTCGTTTTCCTCGAATTCATCGTCGGAATCTTCGAATTCATCGTCTTCGAATTCTTCATCCTCGATAGCCGCCTCGAGCAGACGTTGCATGTTGCGATACTGCGCCTCTGAAGAACCGCCCTCAGCGGATCCTTCCGAAGGTTCTACTTCTTCCGAAAAATCCACGTCGTCGGACTCGTTATTCTTCTCGCGTACCTTCGCGATGCCGGCCACGGATTCGTTATTCTCCCGATGGATATTCATCAGTTTTACGCCGGAAGCCACGCGGGATACCGTCGATATATCGCTGACGCTGATGCGGATGATGATACCCTCCGTCGTGATCAGCATAACTTCGTTGTCATCATTGACCGCCTTCGCTCCGATGAGGTTACCGGTCTTTTCATTGATGCGGTAGCACAGGATACCCTTACCGCCACGGTTCTGTGTCGGGAACAGTTCCAGTTTGGTCTTCTTACCCATACCAAACTCGGAAGCGACCAGAAGGTACTCGCCCTGCGTGCTCATCTGCATCGCAACGACCTCGTCGTCTCCCTTGAGATTGATACCGCGGACACCCATGGACGAACGGGATGTCGCCCGGACATTTTCCTCGTTGAAACGGATGCACTGACCGAACTTCGTGACGAGCAGGAAGTCCACACCGGGCTTCATCTTCTTCACCTCGATGAGCTCGTCGCCCTCTCGCAGGGTGATGCCCATGATACCGGTCCTGCGGATGTGCTGGAATTCCTCCAGGTGGGTCTTCTTCACCAGACCGAGCTTCGTCGCCATGAAGAGGCTCATATCTTCCTCAAACTCACGCAGCGTCACGATCGCGGAAACCTTCTCGCCCGGCATGAGCTGCAGGAGGTTGACGATCGCCGTGCCGCGCGCGGTACGGGAAGCCTCCGGGATCTCGTAGACCTTCAGGCGGTATACGCGTCCCAGGTTCGTAAAGAACAGGATATGGTGATGCGTGGACGTCATGAGGATATCCTCGATGTAGTCCTCGTCGATGGTATTCATGCCCTTGATGCCCTTACCTCCGCGGTTCTGGTTGCGGAAGTTATCCAGGCTCATACGCTTGATATAACCCAGCTTCGTCATCGCGATGATCGTATCTTCCATCGGGATCAGGTCCTCAGCGGAGAACTCTTCCGCATCGAACAGGATCTGTGTACGTCTCGGATCCGCGTACTTATCACGGATGATCGAGATCTCATCACGGATGACACCGAGCAGTTTGTTTTCATTTGCCAATATCTCTTTATACTCCGCGATCTTAACTTCCAGTTCTGCATACTCGTTCTGCAGGTCCTCTCTGGCGAGTCCTGTCAATGCACGCAGACGCATGTCGACGATGGCCTGGGCCTGCGCGTCGCTGAGTCCGAACTCCTCACACAGGGATGCCTTCGCGATCTGTACGGTCTTCGATCCGCGGATGATCGTGATCACGCGGTCAATGTGATCCAGCGCCGTCAGCAAACCTTCGACGATATGCGCACGCTCCTGCGCCTTATTCAGATCGAACTGTGTACGACGACGTACCACATCCTCCTGATGCAGGAGGTAATATTTCAACATGTCGCAGATATTCAGGATCTTCGGCTCGTTGTTGACCAGCGCCAGCATGATCACACCGAACGAATCCTGCAACTGCGTATGCTTAAGCAGCAGGTTCAAAACTACGTTTGCATTTACATCCTTACGAAGTTCGATGCAGATACGCATACCTTCGCGGTCGGACTCGTCGCGCAGATCGGTGATGCCGTCGATGCGCTTATCGCGCACGAGCTCGGCGATCTTCTCGATGAGTTTTGCTTTATTCACCATGTACGGAAGCTCCGTCACGATGATGCGGCTCTTACCGTTCGGCATCGTCTCGATATCGGTGACCGCACGGACTTTGATCTTACCCTTACCGGTGCGGTACGCTTCTTCGATGCCGCGCTTTCCGAGGATGGAAGCTCCGGTCGGAAAATCCGGTCCCTTGATAATGTCCAGGATCTCCTCGACCTGCGTGTCGCGGCCTTCATTGACCTTATTATCGATCATCTTAACAACAGCGTCGATGACCTCACCTAAGTTGTGAGGCGGGATATTCGTCGCCATACCAACGGCGATACCCGTGGTACCATTTACCAGCAGGTTCGGGAAACGAGCCGGCAAAACGGTCGGCTCCTTCTCGGTATCATCGAAGTTAGGCTCGAATACGACCGTGTCCTTATTGATGTCGGAAAGCATCTCCATCGCGATCTTCGACAGACGTGCCTCGGTATATCGCATCGCAGCCGCGCCGTCGCCGTCCACCGAACCGAAGTTACCGTGGCCGTCTACCAGCGTATAACGCATGGTCCACTCGCGCGCCATATTAACGAGCGCTCCGTAGATCGAACTGTCGCCGTGGGGGTGATATTTACCCATGGTATCGCCGACGATACGCGCACACTTACGGTGCGGCTTATCGGGACCGTTATTCAACTCGATCATGGAGTAGAGCACTCTTCTCTGTACGGGCTTTAAACCGTCTCGCACATCGGGCAATGCTCTCGACGCGATAACACTCATCGCGTAGTTGATGTAGGAGACCTCCATCGTTTTTTTCAGGTCTATGTCCTGCACTTTATCAAAAATAGTTTCGTCCATAATTCATTCTCCGTTTCATGGGCCGGAAGGCCTTTCTGCAAGATCTTTTGCGGATATGCTTAGTTGATATCCAGATTCTGCACGAATTTCGCGTTTTTCTCGATGAACTCGCGACGCGGCTCTACCTGGTCGCCCATCAGAGTGGTAAATGTCACATCCAGCTCCGACAAAATATCATCATCCATGGTCACGCGCTCGAGGATACGACGCTCCGGATCCATGGTCGTCTCCCACAGCTGCTCCGCGTCCATCTCACCAAGACCTTTATAACGCTGGATCTTATTATTGTTGTCGCGGCCGATCTCGGCTAAGATCGCGCTGAGTTCCTCGTCGGTATACGCGTACCAGACTTTTTTATTTCTCTCGACTTTATAGAGAGGCGGCTTCGCCAGATAAACATAGCCCTGTTTGATCAGTTCCGGCATGAACCGGTAGATAAATGTCAACAGCAAGGTACTGATATGTGCGCCGTCGACATCGGCATCCGTCATGATGATGATCTTGTGATAACGCAGTTTCGTGATATCGAAGTCATCATGGATACCGGTTCCGAACGCCGTGATCATCGCTTTGATCTCGGCATTGGAGTAAATGCGGTCGAGTCTCGCCTTTTCCACGTTCAGGATCTTACCACGAAGCGGCAGGATAGCCTGTGTTGTACGCGATCTGGCAGTCTTTGCGGAACCACCCGCAGAATCACCCTCTACGATGTAGATCTCGCAGTTCTTCGGATCTTTATCCGAGCAGTCTGCCAGTTTTCCGGGCAATGCCATGCCGTCCAGCGCCGTCTTTCTGCGTGTCAGGTCGCGCGCCTTACGCGCTGCGATACGTGCACGCTGCGACAAAATGGACTTCTCGCAGATGATCTTCGCAACATTCGGGTTCTGCTCCAGGAAATACGTGAGCTGCTCACTGACGATGTTCTCCACAGCGGTTCTGGCTTCACTGTTTCCGAGCTTCTGCTTCGTCTGACCCTCAAACTGAGGATCCTCGATCTTAACACTGATGATCGCAGTCAGACCTTCACGGATATCTTCACCGGTCAGGTTCGACTCACTGTCCTTCAGTAATTTATTTTTGCGCGCGTAATCATTAAACATCTTCGTCAGCGCATTCTTAAAGCCGATCAGATGTGTACCTCCTTCCGGCGTGATGATATTATTCGCAAATGCATAGATACCTTCGTTATAAGCGTCGTTATGCTGCATCGCAACTTCGACGTAAACATTTTCCCTCGTGCCCTCAAAATAGAGAACTTCCGGATACAAAGCGACCTGGCTGCGGTTTAAGTAAGTAACGAACTCCTTGATACCGCCTTCGTAGTGGAATACATCCTCTACGATGCCGTTATTCTCCTCTCCCTCTTCTCCTTCTTTACGAAGGTCGCGAAGCACGATGCGGAGATTCTTCGTCAGGAACGCTGTCTCACGAAGACGTGTCTTCAAAATGTCATATTCATAGATCGTGGTCTCGAAAACTTCAGGGTCTGCTTTAAACGTGACCGTAGTACCGTGACGATCCGGCTCGCAATCCCCGATCACTTCCAGTTTGGAGATCGTCTTACCGCGCTCATAGCGCTGCATATATACCTTACCTTCATGGTAAATGCGCACCTCCAGCCATTCGGAAAGTGCGTTAACGACCGAAGCACCTACGCCGTGCAGACCGCCGGAAACCTTATATCCGCCACCGCCGAACTTACCGCCGGCATGCAGAATGGTAAATACTACCTCGACCGCCGGGATTCCCGCCTTCGGATGGATACCGATCGGAATACCACGGCCGTTATCGATAACCGTGATGATCTCATCCTTACCGATCTCCACGACGATCGTGTCGCAGACTCCGGCCAATGCTTCATCCACCGCATTATCAACGATCTCATAGACCAGGTGATGCAATCCTTTCGACGATGTGCTGCCGATATACATACCAGGACGCTTTCTTACCGCTTCCAATCCTTCCAATATCTGGATTTGATTTGCCTCGTATTCGTTGCTCATAAGTTCTCCGTTTCTTTACTCCTAAACCTCCGGTCTTGAAACCGAAACTTCTCCGTCTTTCACATTAAACACGCGGTCGATGTGAAAACGGTTTTTTATAAATTCATCCAGTCCCGTACATGTGATAAAGGTCTGAACGTCTTTAATGCTTTTTAAAAGATAATTCTGACGTTTGACATCCAGTTCGCTCAAAACATCATCCAGCAAAAGAATGGGGATCTCTTTCGTGACCCTCTTTACGATCTCTATCTCCGCTAATTTCAGCGAAAGAGCGACGGTCCTCTGCTGGCCCTGCGATCCGTACTTTCGTACGTCCACATCATTGATCAGGAAGTTGATATCATCCCGGTGCGGACCGGTCAATGTCATCTTCTGGTAGATCTCGCGGTCTCTCCTTTTTTTCAGTTTCTCCGCGAATTCTTCTTCTGTTACATCCGGCTCATAAAGGATCTCCAAATGTTCCTTACCTCCGGATAGGTCTTTATGTATATTTTGGATCAGCGGCCGCAGCATATCGATAAACTCCCTGCGGAATTTGATCAGTTCGCAACCGTATTTGCACAGCTGCTCATCCGAAATATCGATGTATTCCTCATATCCTCGCCCGGTGTAATAATCTTTCAACATCTGGTTGCGGTTTATGAGTACTTTGTTATAGCTTACCAGTGAATGGATATATAATCTCTTCAGCTGGCACAACTCCGTGTCTATAAATCTTCTTCTCTCTGCAGGACCGTTTTTTATGATCTGCATATCTTCAGGTGAGAAGAAGACCATGTAAGCATTTCCGAAGAGTTCACTGGCTCTCTTAAGCGGTAACCCGTCCACGGCGATGCCTTTGGACTTATTTTTCTTCAGATGCATGTCGATGCGGGTCTTATATCCTGCTTTTTCCAGGATCATCTTAATATGCGCTTCTTCTTCTCCAAATCGTATGATATCCCGGTCCTTCGTTCCGCGATGGGATTTGGTAGAACCGCATAGATAGATAGCTTCCAGAAGATTTGTCTTTCCTTGTGCATTATCCCCGTAGAAAATGTTGACATGATCGTCAAATTCGACCGCGGCCTGTGAATAATTTCGGTAATTCAGTAGTTCAATGGATTTTATTACCATCTTCAACCTGCTTTTTTGATCGATATTGTTTCTCCGTTAAATGTAACCGTATCGCCATCATAGAGTTTTTTACCTCTTTGTGTTTCCACGGATCCATTTACCATTACTTTACCCTGGTTGATCATGATCTTTGCTTCCAGACCGGATCCGACCAGGTTCGCAGCCTTTAAAGCCTGCCCGAGTTTTATAAACTCTTCTCTCAATGTTATCTCGATCATATTCTTATCTCCCTATCAAGCCTGCGCAAAGTTAACCGGCAGGATCAGGTAAATGTAAGATTCCTCTTTATCCTTGATGAAGCAGGGAGCCTTCGGATTCATCATGTAGATATCTACATTTTCATCATCGATGACACGCAGCGCATCCAGAAGAAAACGAGGATTGAAGCCGATCTTGATATCATTTCCCTCTTTCGCAACTTCCAGATTCTCACAAAGAGAACCAATCGATGATTTCATGGAAAGCTGCAGGTTGGAATCTTCGACCGTGAAGATAAGAGGTTTCTTATCGGATTCTTTAACCAACAAAGTGGAACGATCGATACAATTCAGGAAGTCTCTCTTATTTACGGAGATCTTCGTTGAATAGTCATTATTCAGCATGTTATCGATCTTGAAATATTCACCTTCGATCAGACGGGATACTACCATCGTATCTTCGAAGGCAAACAGGATATGATTCGTTCCGAAGTAGATCAATACTTCATCATCTGCTCCGCCGGTAAGGATCTTACCGATCTCACTGAGCGTCTTTCCGGGAATAATGACTTTTGCATCATCGTAGTTATCTTTCAGTTCGACCCGGCGAATAGAGATACGATGTCCGTCCAGGGATACCAGACGAAGGATGCCATTTTTGATCTCCAGCAGCTCACCGCTCATCAGACGGTTATTTTCGTTCTCTGAGATGGAGAAGATGGTCTGACGGATGATATCCTTCAAAGTCATCTGGGACAGGCTGATATAACTCTTATGTTCGAAGGAAGGAAGAGCCTGAAAATCATAACCGTCATAACCGGGAATATCAAATACAGAATTCTCACAACGGATATTCATATTGGAATTCTCATCTGTAGTGATAATGACTTCATTATCCGGAAGTTTGCGGATGATATCGGAGAAGATCTTCGCTTCGATCGCGATCCTTCCCGGCTGGGTGATATTACCTTCGATCGTAGTTTCGATACCAAGTTCTGTATCGGTAGCTGTAAGTTTGATCTTATTACCTTCAGCATTGATAAGAATGCATTCCAGGATAGGCATGGTGGTCTTACCGGGAATCGCTTTCAATACCGTAGATACCGCTTTGGATAAAATGTCCTTTGAACATATGATCTTCATATTTGATGCTCCTTTCAACAAGCAAACAAAGGCTGCGCCTTATTCTCTTTTTTTAATTTAATACAGTAGTAGTAGTAGTAGGGACTGTGGAAACGTTGAAACCATCATTTCAGCCAGTAGATTCAAGGGTTTCATGCATCTGAAAACTCAGTGGAATCCGGGTCAGAACGCTGTGTAAAACAGGTGGGTTGTCAACATGGCATTATTTGTCAATAACAACGCTTCACATCTTTAACATCAATGTGTAAACATTATACACGTCAGTTCAGGGAAAGTTTCTTCTTCAGTACATCGATGGTAGATGCCAGAGAAGGATTCTTTTCTATTTCATTTTCGATCTTCGTGATGCCGTGGATGACGGTTGCATGATCGCGGCCGCCCAGAACATCACCGATCTTTTTAAGCTGCAGATTTGTGAGAGAACGACACAAATACATAGCTACCTGGCGCGCTGTCGTAAGGGAAGCGATACGCTTATCCGAGATGAGGTCATTGACCGAGATTCCATAGTGATCGGCTACGACTTTCAGGATGTAATCCGGAGTAAGTTCTTTTTTATCATCCGGGGAAATGAAATCCCGCAGCGCTTCTTCTGCAACTTCCAGAGTGATATCCGTCTTATTCAATTTCGAATATGCGATGATCTTCGTCAAAGCTCCTTCGATCTCACGGATATTTGTTTTGATGTTTGTAGCGATATATTTGAGAACTTCATTATCTATACTGAAGCCTTCGAGTTCTTCCTTCTTACGAAGGATCGCCATACGTGTCTCATAATCCGGAGCGGAAATATCGACGGTCAGACCCATCTCAAAACGGGAACGAAGACGTTCAGCCAGCGTTGTAAGCGCTTTCGGCGGTTTATCGGATGAAATAACGATCTGCTTCTTCGCTGTGTGAAGGTGGTTGAATGTATGGAAGAACTCTTCCTGGGTACTTTCTTTATCTGCGATGAACTGGATATCATCGATCAGCAGCACATCGATATTCCGGTATTTATTTCTGAATTCGGAAGTTGCCGTGTTGCTTTTATCCTTGATCGCGTCGATAAGTTCATTTGTAAACTGTTCGCTGGTGATGTAAAGGATACGGGCATCCGGCTTATTTTTCAGGATATAGTGGGCAATGGAATGCATCAGATGCGTTTTACCCAGACCAACACCTCCGTAGATAAACAGCGGATTATACCTTTCTGCCGGGGATTCGGCCACAGCAAGAGAAGCCGCATGGGCGAATTTATTATTCGCTCCTACGACGAAGGTATCAAATGTATATTTCGGATTAAGATTGCTGTTTAAAGAAGAAATGGTCATGGGAGCGCCCTGGACGCTTCTGGGCTCCGAATGAGCAATTGTAGAAAATTCTATCTCTACGTCGATACCGGTCACGGACTCGATCATGGTCTTGATGAAGTTGTGGTATTTATGCTCGATATAATCGATCATGAAATCCTGTCCGTCCGGAAAGATGATCAAAAGTGTGTCCCGTCCGTCTTTTGAGAAAAAATAGGCAGGAGTGAGAGGTTTGATCCAGGTGTTATAGAGGGCATCGACGATCTCATATTCCTTCTGTGTTTCTTCTTTGATCTCTTCCCATCGATCCTTGATGACAGAGATCGCTTTGTCGTAATTCATAAGGTCCTCCAGAATGTGTTTCAGCGGATTTTTGAGAGGAAGGCACATACACCCCCCACTATAAAAGAATTCAATTATATTATATATTAAGGCCGTCCAAAAAGCAAGTAAAAAATAGGAAGAGACAGAAACTTATCCACATTTTTTCCACAAATTGTGGATAAGTCAAAGTGGAAGAATGAAATTGTCCAAATAAGTTATAAACACTGTGTTAATAAAAATGTTGATAACTGTTTAAAACCCCTAAAATCGTGTTTAAACCTTGAAAAATCAAGAAAAATATACAAATATTGCTTGACGAACGGTTGTCATTCACATATAATGTGGTATGTGTCTAACTATGCAAATTTACCGGTAAGGAGGTGTATGGCACATGAAGATGACATTTCAGCCGAAGAAGATCTCTCACGCTAGAGTTCATGGTTTTCGTTCGAGAATGAGCACTGCAAACGGCAGAAAAGTTCTTTCCGCAAGAAGAGCTAAAGGCAGAAAATCCATTGCTGTTTGATAAAGCAGTCTCATAAGATTATAAGAACTACGGTCGCATCCTTTATGTGACCTTTTCTTTTTCTTAAAGCATTTAGGAGGTATTTATGAGAAATATACCTTCCCTTAAAACGTATCGGGATTTTCAGGAAGTTTACTCCGCCCGAAGATCCTACGCCAACCGTTATCTTATTCTGTATAAGAAGGAGGTTGACGACCCGAAAAAAACTGCCCGTATAGGTATCTCGGTATCCAAAAAAGTAGGAAACAGCATAATCAGACACCGCATAACCCGCCTCATAAGGGAGAGTTATCGTTTAAACCGGGATAGAATGAAAGAAGGCAGTGATATTATTGTGGTCGCAAGACCCGAAGCAAGGGACCTCGGATTTAAAGAGATTGAAGAAGCATACCTGCATTTGCTGAAAAAACAGGAATTGCTGAATGTGTAGTTTTTCGGAGGATAGAAGCGATGAAACATGTTATGATTCGTATGATACGCTGGTATCAAAAATATTTGTCTCCTTTAAAACGGTTTTCTCGCTGCATTTACACACCCACCTGCTCTCAGTATGCCATCGAAGCGATTTCCAAATACGGCGCCTTAAAAGGCGGATGGATGGCATTTAAACGTATACTTCGTTGTAACCCGTTTGCAAAAGGTGGTTATGATCCGGTTCCTTAAGAGAGGAAAACATATTTATGAACTTATTAGCTTTAACTAAATACGACGGTGCTATCATCGGCCCGGTTGCCCGACTTCTCGGATACATCATGGAAGCCATCTTCAGTTTCACCGGTCTGTTTGGTATCTTTAACATCGGTCTGAGCATCATCATCTTTACGATCGTTATCAAAGCTCTCATGATCCCGATGTCGATCAAACAGCAGAAATTCACGAAGATGAACGCCATCGTTTCTCCCGAGATCCAGATCATCAACCGGAAGTATGCAGGAAAAAAAGATCAGGCATCGATGATGAAGCGTAATGAAGAGACCATGGCCGTATATAACAAGTACGGCGTTAAGCCTACCGGCGGTTGTCTTCAGCTGATCATCCAGTTCCCGATCCTGCTGGCATTGTACCGTGTTGTTTGGAATATCCCTGCGTACGTAGGACGCATGAGAGATATCTACTACAACATCATCAGCGTGCTTTCCGAGAAGTTCAGCGGCTTTATGGGAAATGAAGAATTTACCAAGCTTCTCGCTAATCAGGGAACCGCTATCAATGCCGATAAGATCGCAAAGATCACGGAAACCTTTGCCAATGTTTCTTCTGCCGAAGAGATTACTGTTGCAAAGAACTATCTGGTCGACGCCATGTATGCATTTGATGCAGATGAATGGAATAAGTTCCAGGATATCTTCGCAAACATCGGAGGTATGGCAGGAACCACGACCGGAGAAACGGTTTCCGATTCGATCGATAAGATCGGATCCATGAACTCATTTTTGGGATTGAACCTTTCGGTTTCTCCCATGACGTATCTGTCTAATATCGCAAAGGTCGGCGTATGGGTCATCATTGCCGCCATCATGATCCCGCTTCTTTCGGGTCTGATCCAGTACATCAGTACGAAGATCTCCCTTGCAGCGCAGGAGAAGCAGAAATCCTCTTCCATGATGAAGAAGCCGGAAGAAGAGAATTCGTTCGTTCAGAGCATGAACATGATGGTAAAGATCATGCCTATCGTTTCGATCGTTTTCTGTTTCATGTTCCCTACCTGTATCGGCGTATACTGGATCATCTCCAGTTTGGTACAGCTCATTATCCAGATCTGCGTAAACAACTACATGGATAAGCTGGATATCAACGATGTCGTAGCGAAGAACATGGAGAAGATCAATGCGAAACGTGCCCGTATGGGTCTGGCACCTCAGAAGGTGACGAGAGTCGCTAATATCACCCAGCAGCTCGAAGAAGATCAGGCTGCCATGGATGAAAGAGCCAGAAAGCGTGAAGAACAGATCAAAGCATCCACAGAATATTATAAGAATACTACGGGTACCGGCAGACTTTCTTCCAAAGCGAACATGGTCGCGCAGTATAACGAAAAGAATAAGAATAAAAAGTAAGGTACGGAGGTTAGTAAATGGCAGACTTTATCAGAGTTGAAGGTAAAACCGTTGAAGATGCGCTTACAGAAGCGACTGTCATTCTCGGAACGACCAGTGAGATGATCGATTTTGAGGTCATTGAAAAGGGTTCCAGCGGATTTTTGGGCATCGGCAGCAAGCCGGCTATCATCAAGGCCAGAAAGAAAATGACTCTGGTCGATAAAGCAATCGAGTTTTTGGAAAATGTATTCGATAAGATGGGCATCGTTGTGAATATTCAGGGTTCGATGAACGAAGAAGAAAAGACGATCGATATCAATCTTACCGGTTCCGATATGGGTAACCTCATCGGAAAGAGAGGCCAGACCCTGGACTCCCTGCAGTATCTCACCAGCCTTGTCATCAACAAGGAAATGGATGATTACATCCGCGTAAAACTGGATACCGAGAACTATCGTGAGAGAAGAAAGGAAACGCTGGAGAACCTTGCAAAGAACATTTCCATGAAGGTTAAGAGAACCAAGCGTCCCGTTAAGCTCGAGCCGATGAACCCGTACGAGCGTCGCATCATCCACTCCGCTCTTCAGGATGATAAGTATGTTTACACAAAGAGCGAAGGCGAGGAGCCTTTCCGTCATGTAGTCGTTATGCTGAAGAAAGAGAAGCGTTTCTCTTCCGACCGCAGCGAGCGTACATATCGTTATGACCGTGGCAACAGCTATGGCGGCGGATACAACCGCGGCTACGGAAACAAGAACTACGGCAACACCGATAAATCCGGCGAAGGCGAGGAATAATTCTTTCGTTTGAACCGACAGAAAGTCCGGCGTGCATTTTGAAAAATGCCACGTCGGACTTTTTTACGTCTTGAAAGACCGATGGTATAATGCTATTATACAAGGGTGATTTCGTATATTTCTTCAAAAGAGACCCTCGGTCTTAAGGAGTTTGGATGAGTAAGTACACGGAAACAGGAAAGACATTTGCCGCGATCGCGACGGCGATGAGTCCGGGCAGTATCGGGATCGTGAGGATCAGCGGGCCGGAGTCGTTTGACGTGATCCAGAGGATCTTTCGTCCGGCAAATGCAGCCCGTTTTTCAAAGATGGAGACACATACCGTTCACTACGGTCATATTCTTTCCGAAACCGGCGCGGTGATCGACGAGGTCATGGTGCTTTTGATGCGTGGGCCGAAGAGTTTCACGGCGGAGGATACCGTGGAGATCGATACGCACGGCGGAATTCTGGTGACGCGGCAGGTGCTGGAGCGCGTGCTCTCGGCGGGTGCCAGAGTCGCGGAGCCCGGTGAGTTCACGAAGCAGGCCTTTTTG
>JAFYZH010000052.1 GCA_017548765.1 Lachnospiraceae bacterium
CCTGCTGACCGTGTACGTGCTGGGCACGTTTAAGGGCACGGTGGCGACGCTGGTCTATATTTTACTCGGCACTGTCGGCCTTCCCGTGTTCTCGGGATATCAGGGCGGCCTGCAGAAGGTTTCCGGTCCGACCGGCGGCTACATCATCGGCTTCATCTTTCTGGCATTGATCGCAGGAGCGTTCATTGACCGCTTCTCATATAAGAAATGTTACATGCACGTTGTGGGCATGGTTTTGGGCCTGGCGGTCTGCTACCTGTTCGGTACGATCTGGTTTATGTTCGTGACGAAGATGGGCTTCGTCGCATCCCTCACCGTGTGCGTCGTTCCCTTCCTTTTGTTCGATGCGTTGAAGATCGCGTTCTGCTTCACGATGGGCATCGGTATCCGCAAGGCGCTGACGGCAGCGCATCTGGTGAATTATTATGACAATACGAAGAGCAATTGAAACTGACATTCCCCGCATCCTGGAACTGCTGGTCCAGGTGAATAATGTGCATCAGGTCCGGAGGCCGGACCTGTTTTTGGCGGATAAAACGAAGTACAACGCGGAGCAGCTGCGCGAGATCCTGAAGTCGGAAGAGACGCCGGTCTTCGTCGCGGCGGATGACGCCGGGATCGTGCAGGGCTACGGTTTTTGCGTGTTCCAGCCGCACATCGGGAACAACAACCAGCCGAACCATATCACGCTTTATATTGACGATATTTGCGTGGATCAGGCGGCCCGTGGGCAGCACATTGGCCGCGCGATCTATGAATACATCGCGGATTTTGCACGCAAGAACGGTTGCTACAACATCACGCTGAACGTGTGGGAGGGCAATGACGCGGCGCGTGCGTTCTATGAGAGCCTGGGCATGGGCGTGCAGAAAACGGGCATGGAGATGATCTTATGAAGATATATATCATTCGCCACGGGCAGACACAGTACAACCTGCTCGGACGGCTGCAGGGGCGGCTGGATATCCCGCTGAACGAGAATGGCCTGGCGCTCGCGCATGTGGCCGGGCAGGGTCTGGCGGACGTGCATTTCGACGCCGTGATCTCGAGTCCGCTGACGCGAGCAATGCAGACAGCGCAGATCGTGCTGGAGGAAAATCACGCGACAGACTGTGAGATCGAGGTCGAGCCTGCGATCCAGGAGATCGATTTCGGCGCCTGGGAGGGTCTGACCTGCAAGGGTGAGGACTGCGAGGTCCCGAAGGCGGAGTTCGGCCTGTTTATGTACGACACATTCAACTATGTCCCGCCGGAAGGTGGCGAGACGGCGCAGGCGGTCTGCGAGCGCACGGGGGCTTTCCTTAAGAAGTTGATGGCGCGAGAGGACCTGCGCGATGCGAACGTCCTGCTTTCGACACATGGCTGCGCGACCCGTGGCCTGCTGAATTCGGTCTATAAAGATCCGACGGATTTCTGGCACGGGAAGGTTCCGCCGAACTGCTCGGTGAATGTCATCGAAGTCACGGGTGGACGTGCGTTTCTGATCGCTTCGGACGTGCTTCCGGGGCAACCGGTCGAGGACATCTACGCGCGCACGCGTATGTTAATAGGAACGGACGCACTGTTTCGCCTTCGCGATGCGAGGGTGGCAGTGTTCGGCCTGGGCGGCGTCGGCGGCTACGCGGTCGAAGCATTGGCCAGAGCGGGCGTGGGCACGCTACATCTGGTCGACCATGATACGGTGAGCGCGACGAACCTGAACCGCCAGATATTGGCCACGACCGACTGGATCGGGAAACCGAAGACCGAGGCGGCGTGCGCGAGGGTGAAGCAGATCTCCCCGGATGTGTGCGTACGTACCTATGAGAAATTCTTCCTGCCGGAGACGGAGGGAGATTTCCCGTTCGATCAGTTCGACTATATCGTGGACGCGATCGACACGGTGAGCGGGAAGCTGCGCCTGGCGGAGATCGCGCAGGAGCGAGGGATCCCGATCATCAGCGCGATGGGTGCGGGCAATAAACTTAGCGCGCAGGGCTTTCGCGTGGCAGACATCAGCCAGACCCGGACATGTCCGCTGGCGCGCGTTATGCGCCGCGAACTGAAGAAGCGCGGGATCGAGCACCTGAAGGTCGTATATTCGGAAGAAACGGCGATGACGCCGCAGACGCAGGACGGGGCGAATGCCTCCGGTGAAGACGCTGCACAGACGGGTGACGGAGGTAAGAAAATACGTGTAAAACAGGCACCGGGAAGTATTTCCTATGTTCCGGGAACCGTAGGCCTGATGATGGCCGGAGAGGTGATCCGCGATCTGATCGGGGAAATCGAAAGTCTTAATTGAAACGCGGTTTCAACCCCTTCCGAGAACCCGAAAAATAATCCGAGAAAAATGCGAAAAAAGGTGTTGACAAACGAAGTCGGTTTTGATATGATTATCAATGCCGCTGATAAAAAGGCGACAAACGCTTGACAAACGAGTGAAACCGTTATATCATAGTTAGGCACTGCTTAAGGAGAGATATCGAAGCGGTCATAACGAGGCGGTCTTGAAAACCGTTTGTCCGAAAGGGCGCGTGGGTTCGAATCCCACTCTCTCCGCGATGTGCACTTCGGTGCACAGAATAAAATATCTGCATCAACCGTTTGGAGAAGTACCCAAGAGGTTGAAGGGGCTCCCCTGGAAAGGGAGTAGGTCGTTAATAGCGGCGCGAGGGTTCAAATCCCTCCTTCTCCGCTCGTCTTTTCTCCGGGCGATGGAAACATGCAGGTACGCACCTTGACAATCAAATAGTATACTCCAACCTTGAAAATTCAAAGAGAATTAAAAGATTGAGAACAGCTTATTATAAGCAAACCTAGAAACAGTAAAGACAGGAACGATGAAC
>JAFYZH010000053.1 GCA_017548765.1 Lachnospiraceae bacterium
GGGGCTTCCGTCCGCCCTACGTTCTCATAATGATCGTCCAATGCAGCATTTTCCTTAGCGATCAAGTCATCCCAGGCCGGTTTATGCGCCTCGATCGCTTCGGAAACGTGAAGTTTCCCGACAGCGATATCCCGGAGAAAACCATTCTCAAATTCATCTTGCAATCCGGTAACATACATTTCCAGCCGCTGCGTCGATCTTCCATTTCGCATTCTGTTAAGCGTCTGATCGACAGCCTTTGGATCTGCGTATTTGGAATAATACCTCTCTTTCCAGACGTCACCGTCCTCGTAGCCCGGGACCGGATCGGTGAGCAAATCATAGGCGAGCGCGATCTTTTTCGCTGTCTCCTCGTCATAGGTCGAAGGGATAAACATAACGACCTCTCTTTCAACTGCGATCAGTTCCTTCCCGTCCGGACAGGGAAACATAACTAATCCCAGTACTTCCTTCAGATCATCCAGTTCCTCCCTAACACTCTCCTCCCCGATCCACATGGCTACTTCGCCTTTCTTGAAACGGTCCAGAGATGTTTCCGCAGGCTCCGGCACAGAGTATTTTTCCCACATTTCATCCGCCCAGGTCAATGTCTTGATGACCTTTCCGGAGTCTATTTGGTTGGCGAAACGTCCGGTCGCCGTCTTAGCTACCGGATCCGCTCCGGAGGCATAGAGCGCGGTCGTGTAATAATCCACATAATCCCCCGCAATGCCCCAGGTTCTGCCGGAACCGTCACTGCCCGCCTCCCGGGTACAAGCCTGTAATACTTCTTCGAACTTCGACCAGTTCCACTTTCCGTCTCTCTGGAGATCATATAACTCATCCACACCATAGCCGGCCTCCTGAAGAAGACGTTTGTTAAAGAAAATGACATAGCCGGGCGTGTGTTCGGTCGACATTCCGTAGACATGTCCGCCGACTGTAGTTGCTTCCATCACCCCTTTATTCCACTTCTCCTTAGTGAAGTCACACCCCACAGGCCAGCGGTATCGATATTTCTCCACCAGAGTCACCAGAGTATCCAACGGCGCCATCATTTGCGCGTTTATGAATGCGGGGACCCAACTCGCTTCTAAGGCACAGATCTGACCGATCGGTTCCCCCGCGGAGATAGAGGAACTCAGTTTTTCAACGTACGCTTCTCCCTGAAGCCCGATATTATCGGTATGGATCGTGAACTTGAAGGTTTCCTGGAGCATGTCGCGATAGTCGCGAAGGTCTTCCTCAAACTGGTTCTTCGGTTCAGAGAGATTTTCGAATTCATCATCCCACCACTGGACGATGTGGATATCCATTCCCTCGAGATCCGGTTCCAAATACTTTGTTGCACTCACTTTTTCAGCCCCGGTACTTCCCGCAACCACGGCCAATGCCAACACAGGCGGTAAGATCATACACGCCTTCTTCCTTTGTTTTTTCATAATTCTCCTCCATCTCATCCCGGAACGCGAGGCTTCATTCACACACCCTCGCTCTACTGTCCCTATACTAATTTACTACCGTTTTACAACTCGTACCTTACACCTTACAGTCATTTTAGCACATCTTTCCCTGAATACAAACCTTTCCGCGGGAAACCGGGGAACATTTTCCGCTTGACGAACCTTTGAAAAACGTGTATAGTATAAGGGCGCAGCCGGGGAGTTAGCGGTGCCCTGTACTTGCAATCCGCTATAGCAAGGGTGATGTCCCGTTTCGGGTTGGCCAGGTAGGGCAGCCCTTAGCAAGTGACGTTGACGTTTGAGTCTCACGCAATAGCAGCCCATGAACCGTGTCAGGTCAGAGATGGAGCAGCACTAAGTGGTATCTGTTATGTGCCGTGAGGAAGCTTGGGCCGAGTTAACTACTAAGGTAACGCCTATTTATCCATCACAACACGGGACGCGCATTTTTTCGTATACGGGTCTGTGAACAGACCCATATACGAAAAAATGAACATGAGACTAAAAGCCCCGAATCCAAAGGAGGTGTTTGCCATGGATGATGATTTTTTTGATCTTCCGGATCCCGAGAAGAAAAAAACACAAGAGAAGCCCGAGTCAAAGGCGGCCGATCCTGCGCCGGATACTGCCATGCATACACCGCAGTATTTCCCGCAACAGCAGGTCCCGATCCAGCAGCAGTCGCAGGCGCCCTCCATGCCGTATAACGAGCAGGATGCGCGGAAAGACCAGTATAAAGCAGGCTTTAACGATGGTTACTATACCGGCTACACAAACGCCATGCGCGACCATCCTTCATTTTCCATGTCGAATGAGCGCCGCGCCCAGCAGAGCTTCGTTTTCGGACTGGTCGCGATCTTCACGATCTTTATTCCGATCGTTTCGATCGGTGCTGCCGTCGCCGCCATCGTCTTTGCGCTGCAATCCAAAAATAAGGGAAAACTCCCTCAGCGCGGTGTTTACGGCCTGATCCTCGGGATCTGTGCCGCCGTGTTTATGGTTATTGCCCTCGTCATCGCCATGACGTACCTGCAGACGCCCGAAGGCAAGCAATTCATGGAAAACTTTTACAAATAGTATAGATAACAAGACCGCCGCGATCCTCCCGGATCACGGCGGTTTCTATTATCTATGAACTCAATCTCTATTCTCAGCTTTGATCTTCAGATCGTGCAGGCTGTTGATGTAGGTCACGATCAGGTTGAGCGCCTGCTTCCTCTCTTCCTTCGCCAGCTGGTTCGTCAGTTCCATCAGCATCCGGTCATCGTCGACGTCCTTTCCCGTCAGCAGGAAGTCCGCCGAAACGCCGGCGCCGCGGCTGATCTTCAGCAACGTCTCCGCCCGCATGCTCTTAACGCCGCTCTCCACCGCCGCCAGGTAACCCTCGGAAATGTCGCAGCGCTCCGCAAACTCCGACCGGGTCAGCCCCAGCCGTTTCCGGACTCTGTATATATTCTCTCCTAATTGCAGTTTGAAATCCTTATCCATTGGTAATGCCTCATAATAAAACCAAAAACATCACCTACATTTTAACAACGATCCGGCGGAAACAGTATATCCGAACGGATATGAAAAATACACCGTTCGGTATAGCGAAATTTCCCGCGGACCATGCGCGATCCCCCGCGGGACAGCGTTCTCGCTCTGCTCCCCAAAAATAAAAATCACCGCTCGGCTTTTTCATCTATGCCGAACGGTGATACTTATTCTTTCAATAAAGCGGATATCCGAGGCCCGATGAAACATTGGCCGAAATAACATGATACAGGATCAGGCCGATGGTGATCACGAGATACACCCGGCGAAAATGCGGCTTGAAACCGCGGCCGCCACGAAGCTTCCACAGAAGTAGCGCGGCCAGATACAAAGCGATAAAGCAGGCCGCTGGCAGGACGAGCGGGTGAAACGAAAGCGACGCTCCGATCTCCCCGTGCGTCATCGCACGAAATGCATGCGTGCCGCCGCAACCCGGGCAATACAACCCGGTCAGCCGGTAGATTGGACAGCCCGGGTAGATCCGCGCTGCCGTTTCAGGAAACCATGCGGACCATACGACCCACAACGCGATCAGCGGGATCGCGATGAAAACGCACCGCAGAAATATGCGGTCCCTGCGTTCATTGGCCGAAAAAAGATAGGAAACCCATCGTTTTTTTTTCATAGTCTCTCGATCAGTCGATCACGGGGATGATGTTGACGCTGCCCGGTGCATCCGCGCAAAGCTTGTCGACGGCCGCACGGGTCATCGGCTCCGTGATAAATGCATAGGTGCCGTCCTCGATCTCGGTGTACGAATCTGCTCCGAAAGAGGAAGCAAACGCGCGCGCCGCGTCATCGGAAGTAGCCGCGCCTGCCACGCGTACATAGAACGCGCGCTTGCAAGCGGACAGATCCGCCA
>JAFYZH010000054.1 GCA_017548765.1 Lachnospiraceae bacterium
ACCGATGACATATAAGGTCGACCTTCTGGCCGACGTGTTCGATTATGCTTCGTTTGTTTGGGCTGTGATCGCCGCCGCCGTGCTTATTACATTGACCTTGATCTATTTCGTCACAAAAGCGGAGCTACGCGGCGCGAAGCGCATGTATGACAATGTGTACAGCTCACAGAAGATCACATCGCCGGCGGTATACGGGATCCTGCGTCCCCGCATCATCATCCCGGAACATTTGCGCGATGCGGAGGGCTTGGACCTGATCCTGCTTCATGAAAAGCGGCACATTCGCCGCGGGGATAATTTCTGGCGCCTTCTGGCATTTATCACGGCGGCGATCCATTGGTTCAATCCGTTCGTCTGGATATTTCTGAAATGCTTCCTCTCGGATGTCGAACTGGCGTGCGACGAGTCTGCGCTCGCGAAACTGCCGCGTGAGAAGCAAAAAGCTTATGCGCTGGAGCTTCTGAATGTCCAACAGAGTAAAACGGTGTTTGCGTCTGCCTTCGGCGGCGCGAAGATCCGTACCCGGATCGAGCACATCATCTCATATAAAAAGATGACTGTGTTTTCTGCCCTTTTATTTGCAGCCTTCGTTGTGGCTGTCGCCTACATGCTGCTGACAAATGCGGCGTAGATTATATTGGAGAAAAGTATGAGAAAAAGGATGATCGCATGGGTCATGGTTCTGGCTTTAGGGACATTGACCGCATGCAAGAAGGAAACGAAAGAACCGGATGAAACCACGACTCAGGGTGTGCAGGAGATGACGGAAGAACCGATCGCAAACGCGCAAGACCTTTCCGATGCTAAATCAGCGTATCTGCAGGTCTTGAGTGAGAATGAGGAAGCTATTCGTGAGTCGGAGAAGGCGGCGTCTGCCGGGGGAACTGTTGCTGATTCCGAGAGTAGCTGTGTACCATCCTGCATGTATTCGGATATCACAGGGGATGGGATCCCGGAACTGATCTTTCGGTGTTATGCGCCTGAATTTGCACTGGGTGTAGAAAACGTGAAGTATACATTTCCGTTAACCGATACCGATGTCGAAATACTCCCTGCATTTCGTGTCTTTTCCTATGATCCAGAGCAGAAAGAGGCACGCGAGATCCTGCATTTTCCGAATACATCCATAACGACGTCATTACGAGCCGTAGCTTCAGAATACTGGAAACTATATAAGATCGAAGGAAACCGCCTGGCTTTCAGCAATATTATTACGTGGGGAGATCTCGCAGACATGAAAGTCAGAGGCGGTTTGTATGAATTTGAACTGAGGAATGGGGAGTATAAATGCGTAAGTCGTCTAGCGGAAGGGAAAGGAGCACTGATATTATCGAGTGGAATAGGGGAACCAATGCAGGTATATAGGGTGAATGGCCGGGATGTCTCGGAAGATGACTATAAAAACAAGTTTATGGACTATCTTTCGAAAACAGAATCCATTCCCTATGTGGGTGGCTATGAGGATATGGTAAGAGAATTAAGAGGATATTAAGAATAAAACAACAGGCCGTCCGGTTTTGACCGGACGGCCTGTGTTTTATGTACTATTTAATAACTGATCAATAGTTCATGGCAGCTTCTTCGCCGTTTACTACGCGGAGTGCGCCCTGGCACAGTGCCAGTAGCTCGTCCTCACCGGGATATACGGTGAACGGAGCGATGAAACCTGCAAAATCCTTCAGGGCTGCTACGACGTTCTTATCGTATGCGATACCGCCGGTCAGGATGATCTGGTCTACCTTACCCTTCAGTACGCAAGCCATGGAGCCGATGTCCTTTGCAACCTGGTATACGAAAGCGTCGAAGATCTTCTTCGCTTCAGCATTGCCCTCGCCGATCCACTTCTCGACGTCACGCATGTCGTTCGTGCCGAGGTAAGCGTTCAGGCCGGCACCGCCGACGAGCTTCTTATAAACCTCTGCCTCGGTGTATTTGCCGGAGAAGCACATCTTAACCAGTGCGCCGCTCGGAACTGCGCCAGCTCTCTCAGGGGAGAATGCGCCGTCGCCATCGAGTGCATTAAACACGTCAACGACCTTGCCGCCGGTGTGAGCGCCTACGGAAACACCGCCGCCCATGTGAACTACGATCAGGTTCAGGCTGCTGTAAGGAACGCCCTGCTCCTTCGCGTAACGCTTTGCAACTGCCTTCTGGTTGAGTGCGTGGAAGACAGACTTACGAGGCAGCTCCGGAACACCCGAGTAACGGGCAACGTCCTGCATCTCGTCAACAACAACGGGGTCTACGATGAAGGACTTAGCGCCGATCTCGTCGCCGATCTCGCGCGCGATGATGCCGCCCAGGTTGGAAGCATGCTGACCGGAAACGCCGGCCTTCAGATCTGCGAGCAGAGCATCATTGACCGGATAAGTACCGCCCGGGATGGGACGCAGCATACCGCCGCGGCCTACAACGATGTCCAGAGACTTGATGTCGAAATTCTTACGTGCGAGAAGGTCCGTGATCAACTTCTTACGGAAATCCTTCTGTGCAACGATGGAAGGGTAGGAAGAGATCTCCTCGGTGCTGTGACGGAGGGTCTCCTCAAACAACAGGGTCTCATCCTCGAAAACACCGATCTTAGTGGAGGTGGAACCCGGGTTGATGATCAGAACTTTATGTGACATGGAAGTTACCTTTCCTTTCGATTATTTGCTCATTGCGTTTGCAACAACTGCTGCAAGTGCGATGGAGTTTACCTTTACCTCGGTGGAGTCGGAACGGGAGGTCAGGATGACCGGAACTGCGGTACCACACAGGATGCAGCCGTTCTTCGCCTGAGTCGTATGGGTCAATGTCTTATATACGAGGTTACCGGAGTGGATGTCGGGGAAGAGCAGGATGTCAGCGTCGCCGACGATCTTACGTCCCTCAGCGCCCTTATGCTTTGCAGCCTCGGCGTCGATCGCAAGGTCCAGAGAAAGCGGTCCGTCGATGATGCAGCCGGTGATCTCGCCGATCTCGTTCAGACGGGTGAGCTCAGCAGCCTCAACGGTCTCAGGCATCTTCGGGTTAACAACTTCAACTGCAGCCAGAGGAGCGATCTTCGGGTTAGCGATGCCGCAAGCGTGTGCAACTTCTACAGCGTTGTGGATGATGCCTGCCTTCTCCTCGAGGGTCGGGTAGGTGTTGAATGCAACGTCAGTCAGGAACAGAAGCTGGTCGATGCCCGGTACCTCGAACAGTGCCACGTGGGACAGCTGACGTCCGGTACGAAGACCTACTTCTTTATTCAATACGCTCTTCAGGAACGACTTCGTGTCGATCTTTCCCTTCATATACATATCTGCCTTGTGGTCATGTACGAGAGAAACTGCGGTAAGAGTTGCCTCCTGCTCGTCCTCAACGTCAACGATCTCACAACCGGTCAGGTCGATGGAAAGCTCTGCAGCGATCTGCTCGATCTTCTTCTTGTCGCCGACGAGGATGGGCTCTGCGATGCCGCGGTCCTTTGCGATCTTCACCGCTTCCAGAACCGGACCATCCTGAGCTACCGCTACGGCTACTTTTTTCATCTCACACTCGGAAAGGTGTGACAAAAGTTGTTCAAATGAAGTGCTCATATTCGTTCTCCTTAATTCAATTGGATTTCCTTTTTATATACGGGGCATGCGTTTGGGACCGCGTTTTCGGGGTCCCCGGAAAAACACCCGCAAAGTTTATCTTAACACCCACGCGAAAAAACGTCAAGCGATGCGCTCGATTTTTAGCGGAATTGGGGGGAAAATGACGTTGAAATTCAAAATGAAATGTGCTAAGATAGTCAAAGAAATGCCCTGGGGCGGTTCATTTGTTTCGAAATGAACTGTCGCGGGTTAAAATAATGGAGGTCATTTCCTATGAAGAACCGCAGACGATTTATGTCTCTGCTTACTGCATTATCCCTTATCATGGCGATGTTCACAGTCGCACAGGTCCCCGTTGCGGCGGAGTCCTTTACTAAGGGTCAGGAGCTTGAAGACGTTGTCTTCCAGATCTATGCCCAAGACAGTGTGAACTATTCGTGGCATGTATATGATGAGAGTCCCACAATATATAATGAACCTATGCAGATCTCCTGGAGCCAGGATCCGAACGAGAAGTTCGGTGAGATCGGCGGAAGCCTCGCTTTCGGTTTCCAGCTTGCCGATAACGCGCTGCAGATCGGTCAGAGCGCATCCGTTCATTTCACCGTAAAGAATATCAAGTTGACATTTGCCGGAATGCCTGAATTCGCAGGTATCCCGGACATCGATAAGACCGCTAACTTCTTATGTAAGGAAGCAACCTGGGGTAAGACCGGCAACTCCGTCGAAGTCAGCCTTCGTGAGGACATCCGCCGCGCATTTCCCGATCTGCCGCTCGCAGGCCTGATTAAATCCTTAGTCAGAGTTACCTGTACGTTCCAGCTCGTTTCCTATGAGCGTGGTGAGTGGGTCGGTCCGCAGAACCCGGATGGCTCCGATTTTCGCGGCAGAGACGATATCCTCGCGGATATGGGCGCTGGCGTAAGCATTACGAACGCACTGGATAAGGCAGACTGCACGGGTGATGAGATCACCGATGCGATGCTCGACGCATATGCAGCTATGGGCATCAAGTCCTTATATATTCCCGTAAACTACGACAACCACATGAGCGAAGACGGAACGATCGACGACGCTTTCCTCGAGAAGGTTAAGACCATGGTAGATCATGCGATCTCCAAAGGTTTCTACGTGATCCTTTCCGTTGCCGGATCCGGTGACTGGCTGTCGCCGCTGCCGGAACTGAGAAGCACGACCGACGCCCGTCTGACGAAGATGTACGTTGCGATCGCGATAAAGATGGACTCCTTCGGTGACCATCTGTTGCTCCAGACCTTGCATCATCCGGTCGCTACGAAAGAGCCGACCGTGGATCCTGAGGCTGTGGAACCGCCCGCACCGGTCGGATTGAGCGATTATAATACCGTTCTTTCCGCATGGCAGGATAAGATCGTCCGCGTTATCCGCGGAACCGGTACCAACAACCCGGCCAGAACGATCCTGCTCACACCGTATAACAGCGATCCGGAACTGATCAGCTCCATGTCATTTACCGAGGTAACGAACCTGGCACTGTCCGTTGAGTTCGCACCTTATGAAGATAAGGAATGGGATAAGAACGTTGCGGCAGGCATCCTGAAGGATGAGATCGCTAAGGCGAATAGCGAAGCTAAGAAGAAGAACGTTCCGGCGATCGTAACATCGTTCGGCGCGCTCAACAAAAATAACTACGATGCACGTGTTCAGTATGCATACGACTTTACCACCGGTGCGAGAAATGTCGGAACCGTTGCTTTCTGGAAGGAAACCGGCAACACAGATGAGATCGGCCTGATCTCTTATGCCGACGCTTCCTACGTATTCCCGATCATCGGCCTGTCCCAGGCAGCAGCTGCTGCAGGTGAGAAGAAGCCGGCGATGGATGCTACGGTCGCTACGGAAGCTCCGGAACCGGAGACTGAGGCACCTACGAAGGAGAATACGGAAGTAAAGAAGACGGAAGCACCGCAGGAAACGGAGACACAGGCACCGACTACCGAAGAGAAGTCGGAAGGTAAAAATACTACCGTGATCATCCTCGCGGTCGTGATCGGTGTTGTTTTCATCGGAGCCGTTATCGTGCTCGTTCTGATGTTTAAGAAGAGGAACGGTTCGTTCTTCTAAAACAGGGAGTTATCCCGAATATATACAACGAGATCGGCTGCTGTACGCCCCGTAATTACGGCGTTTGGCAGTCGATTTTCTCACATGAGATTTGAATAAGAAGGTATGTGTATGGATATCGTAAGAGTTTTGGCAGAGGAACAGAAGATTAGGACCACGCAGGTCGAGGCGGTCATCAAACTGATCGACGAGGGCAATACGATCCCTTTCATCGCGAGATACCGTAAGGAAGCGCATGGCGGACTGAATGATGAGATCCTGCGTAACCTGGATGAGCGCCTGCGCTACCTGCGCGGCCTCGAGGAGCGTAAGGAAGCAGTCCTGTCGTCCATCGAGGAGCAGGGAAAACTGACGGATGAACTGCGCCAGGAGATCGAGGCGGCCATGACACTGGTCGCTGTAGAGGACCTGTACCGCCCGTATAAGCAGAAGCGCCGCACGCGTGCGACGATCGCGAAGGAGCACGGCCTGGAGCCGCTGGCGAACCTGATCCTGCTGCAGATGACGAAGAAGGACCTGCTCACCGAAGCGGCGGCCTTCGTGGATCCCGAGAAGGAAGTCGCGACCCCGGAGGACGCGATCGCAGGCGCGAAGGATATCATCGCGGAAAATATCAGCGATAATGCGGAATACCGCACCTACATTCGTGACCTGACCATGAAGCAGGGTACAGTGGTCTGCGAGAGCCGCGTCGGCGAAGAGGCCAGCGTCTACGAGACCTACTATAAATATGAGCGTCCGGTCGCTAAGCAGCCCGGTTACGCGACCCTCGCCATCAACCGCGGCGAGGAGGAGAAGATCCTCTCCGTGAAGATCCTGACAGACACCGAGCGTGCCATCGGCTACCTGTGTAAGAAAGTCATTGTCCGTGATAACCCGAACACGACGCCGGCGCTGAAGGAAGCGGTCGAGGATGCGTACGAGCGCCTGATCTGGCCGTCCATCGAACGCGAGGTGCGCAACGAACTGACGGAGGTTGCCGAGGACGGTGCGATAAAGGTGTTCGGTAAGAACCTGCGCCAGTTGCTCATGCAGCCGCCCATCAGCGGTCACGTGGTGCTTGGTTGGGACCCGGCCTTCCGTACCGGCTGTAAGCTGGCTGTCGTGGATGCGACCGGTAAGGTTCTGGACACTGTCGTGATCTACCCGACCGCGCCGCAGAATAAGGTGCGCGAGGCGAAGGTGATCCTGAAGAAATTAGTTGAGAAATACAACGTGGAGCTGATCTCCGTGGGCAATGGAACGGCGTCCCGTGAGAGCGAGCAGGTCATCGCGGAATTTATTCACGAGATGAACCGCCCGCTGCGTTATATCATCGTTAATGAGGCTGGCGCGAGCGTGTACTCGGCGTCGAAGCTGGCGACGGAGGAGTTCCCGAAGTTCGACGTAGGACAGAGGAGCGCGGTATCCATCGCCCGCCGTCTGCAGGACCCGCTGGCGGAACTGGTGAAGATCGACCCGAAGTCCATCGGCGTGGGCCAGTACCAGCATGATATGAACCAGAAGAAGCTGTCCGACACTTTGGGCGGCGTTGTGGAAGACTGCGTAAACCAGGTCGGCGTCGACCTGAATACCGCGTCGGTCTCCCTGCTGGAATATGTTTCCGGCATCAATAAGACCATCGCGAAGAACATCGTGACGTATCGTGAGGAAAATGGCAGCTTTAAGGATCGTAAGCAACTGCTGAAGGTGGCAAAGCTCGGTCCGAAGGCCTATGAGCAGTGTGCGGGCTTCCTGCGCATCCGCGGCGGAAAGACGCCGCTCGACGCGACGGCCGTGCATCCCGAGAGTTACGAGATCGCGGAGAAGGTGCTCGCGAAGGTCGGGGCGACCGACCGCGAGATCGGTAAACTTGCAGGCCTGAAGAAGCGTGTGGGCGACCTCAAGAAGATGGCGGCGGAGCTTTCCGTCGGCGAGATGACGCTTTCCGACATCATCGGCGAGCTCGAGAAGCCTTCGCGCGACCCGCGTGAGGAGATGCCGAAGCCGGTGCTGCGCGCCGACGTGCTCGACATGGATCAGCTCACACCCGGCATGGTTCTGAAGGGCACCGTCCGCAACGTCATCGATTTCGGTGCCTTCGTCGACATCGGCGTACACCAGGACGGCCTGGTACACATTTCCCAGTTGACAGACCGTTTCATCAAGCATCCGCTCGAGGCGGTGTCGGTAGGCGACGTGGTCAATGTTAAGGTCATATCGGTCGATGTGAAGAAGAAGCGCATTTCCCTTACCATGAAAGGCGTGGAACAATAGAAATGTAGCCGTTGCGCCCCTTTTGTACTTGACGTTTTGCTTTTTCCGTATTATAGTCTTTCTCGTCGGGCTGAAACACCGCCCTGACACCGGATATTTACGGGGCTTACAAGTATTACATTTACAGGAGTCAAATCATTAAAATGAACGAATGGACACCGAAACTGTTTTCCTCTCTGAAAACCTATTCTTCGAAGCAGTTTGCTAAGGATGTTGTAGCGGGTATCATCGTAGCGATCATCGCGCTGCCGCTCAGCATTGCCCTCGCGATCGCTTCGGGTGTTGCGCCGGAGCAGGGCCTCTACACGGCCATCGTAGCCGGATTTTTCATCGCCCTCCTGGGCGGTAGCAGCGTGCAGATCTCGGGACCGACCGCGGCCTTCGCGACCGTAGTCGCCGGTATCGTAGCACAGCACGGTATGTCCGGTCTGGCGCTTGCGACCATCATGGCAGGTATCCTGCTGATCGTCATGGGTGTGTTGCGGATGGGTACCCTCATCAAGTTTATTCCTTACACCATCACGACCGGTTTCACAGCGGGTATCGCGGTGACCATCGTGATCGGCCAGATCAAAGATTTCCTGGGACTGAAGCTGGAGAAGGCGCCGATCGAGACCACGGAGAAGTTCGTGGAGGCGGTGAAGGGACTTCCGACCACCAGCCTGCATGCGCTGTTCGTCGGCCTGGCCTGCCTGACCATCCTCATCCTCTGGCCTAAGATCAATAAAGTCATCCCCGGTTCGCTGATCGCGGTCCTGGCAGGCATTGGCCTCGTAAAAGGCCTGGACCTGAAGGTCAATACCATCGGCAACCTCTACGATATTTCGGCGAGCCTGCCGAAGTTCACCGCTCCGTCGCTTTCATTCGACGCGGTCCACAAACTCTTCCCGGATGCCGTGACCATCGCGGTCCTGGCGGCGGTCGAGTCCCTGCTGTCCTGTGTCGTTTCCGACGGTATGTGCGGCAGTCGCCATCAGCCCAATACGGAGCTGGTCGGCCAGGGTTGCGGTAACATCCTGTCCGCGCTGTTCGGCGGTATTCCTGCGACCGGTGCGATCGCGCGTACTGCGGCCAATGTTAAGAACGGCGGACGTACTCCGGTCGCCGGCATGGTGCACGCTGTGGTCCTGCTTTTGATCCTGGTGCTCCTCATGCCGTACGCGAAGTGGATCCCCATGCCGGCCATCGCAGCCATCCTGTTCATGGTCGCATACAATATGAGTGAGTGGCGCACGTTTGTCTACCTGTGCAAAACGTCGCCGAAGAGTGATATACTGGTACTGGTACTTACCTTCGTGCTTACCGTGGTCTTCGATCTGGTCGTAGCCATCGAGGTCGGCCTGCTCGTTGCCGTCATCTTCTTCATGAAGCATATGGCGGACACCACCGAGGTCAGCGGTTGGAAGTACTTCACCGACGAAGAACTGAAGAATGATGAGAACGCGATCGGCCGCAAGGCAGTTCCGTCCAATGCTCAGGTATTTGAGATCATCGGCCCGATGTTTTTCGGCGCGGCGGAGAAGTTCGCCGATTTCCCGATCGAGCGTGGCATCAATGTTTTGATCCTGCGTATGCGCGGCGTGCCTGTTGTCGATGCGACGGCCATGCGCTCCCTGAACCATGTCCTGGAGCATTGCAAGCGCAACGAGGTGACTCTGGTGCTGTCGCACCTGCAGCCGCAGCCCGCTTCCGTGCTGGAGAAGTCCGGCTTCCTGGAGAGGGTTGGCGCGGACAATATCTGCGTGAACATCGACGCAGCTCTGGAGCGCGCGGCCCAGCTCGGTAAGAAATAAAACAAACCCGGTTATGTATCGATAGAAAGGAGTTTCACCATGAACGTTGCTGATCTGCAGGCGGAAGTCCTGCGTTTGAAGAAAGAAAAAGATGTTTGCATTCTGGCGCATAGTTATGTGGCACGCGAGATCGCGGAAGTCGCGGATTTTGTCGGTGACTCCTTTCAGTTGAGCGTGAAGGCGAAAGACTGCCCGCAGAAGACCGTACTCATGTGCGGCGTGCGTTTCATGGCGGAGACCGTGAAGATCCTCTCTCCGGAGAAGACCGTCATCCTGTCCGCGGCGGACGCCGGCTGCCCGATGGCTGAGCAGCTGTCGGTCGAGATCGTGGAGCAGGCACGGAAGATGTTTCCGGGCTGCGCGGTCGTGGCTTACATCAACACGACGGCGGAGCTGAAGACCGTTTGCGACGTCTGCGTGACATCCTCTTCCGCAGTGAAGATCGTCTCGAATATGCCGCAGGATAAGATCCTGTTCATCCCGGATTGCAATCTGGGACAGTATGTAAAGTCGCAGGTTCCGAATAAGGACATCCGCTACATGCAGGGCGGCTGCCCCGTACACGCGGCGATGACGCGCGAGGAGGTCCTGGCGGCGAAGGCTGCACACCCGAATGCATTGTTCCTGGTTCACCCGGAGTGCGTTCCGGCGGTCGTAGAGCTCGCCGATTTCGTCGGCTCGACCGCGGCGATCATGGATTTCGCGAAGAAGTCCGACGCCGAGGAGTTCATCATCGGCACGGAGAACAGCATCGTGGAGCATTTGCAGTATGATTGCCCCGGAAAGATGTTCTACCCCCTGTCGAAGCGCCTCATCTGCATGAATATGAAGCTGACGACGCTGGGCGATGTCGCAAACATTTTGCGCGACGGCCGCGGCGGCGAGGAGATCGTCCTTTCGGACGAATTGATCGAGGCGGCCAGCCGTCCCATCGACGCGATGCTCGCGTTCGGCTGATGACATTTACCTATTTAACGACTGGGTCTTTACACCCTTCGGAAAATGTGCTATGATAATGTGGTTCCCGAATACGGGAGCTCAAAGGAGGTTTATACGATGACCAGAGTTACCAAAGATATGTTGATCGGAGATATGCTTAAGATCGATATCACCATCGCGGCGATCCTTATGGCGGAAGGCATGCACTGCGTCGGCTGCCCGGCATCCCAGGGTGAGACACTGGAAGAGGCATCCTTCGTTCACGGCATGGACGTAGACGAGCTCGTGACCGCGATCAACGAATACCTTGAGAAGAAAGAAGAGCAGCAGGCGAAAGCCGCTGCCACCGAAGAATAAACGAAACGCCCCGGCCCCGGCCGGGGTTTTCTTTTGCGGAGAAGGTGACAATGGGGACGGTTCCATCTGTCACATTTTTTGTTTTGAGCCGCCGCGAGGCGGTGTAACCTTCCGCGGGATGCGATCCGATCGGACAGTTCACTGCGATGTGAAAAACGAGGCCGCGGATGTCGATTCCGGATCTGAGGGGGCCCGCTTCGATTGAGGCAGTTTCCTGATGGAAACTACCTCAACTTGCGCAAAATCCAGTCTCGGAGACTGGATTTATGCCCCTCATCCGGCATCTCCCCCGCGGCGTTTTTCATCATCTCGATCACATGCCGACCGGGATCGCATCCCGCGTAAGCCCCGCACTCGCGGCGGCGCGACAGAATGTGACAGGTGACAGATGGAACCGTCCCCATTGTCACGTGTCACATCGCTGGCGGGGAACCCCGGCGGGGCCGAAGGGCTGATGGAGGAAGAAAGCGTCTTGAAAGAAAAGAGGGAGATAGAGGGACGTCAGTCACCTGTTTTATTCCCGGCCGATGTAATCGGCGTAAGCCGGCTTACATCGGTCTTGATCACTGTGTATCACGCTGCGCAGACCCTGTCAAGGCTGCGTAGCACCGCCGTAGGCGGCGTGGCCTTGACCGAGTCTGCGCAGCGTGATACCCCCCTGGATTTTTTGGTGATTTGATATCGTTTTCCACTTTGGCTCGACGCGACCGGTGCAGCGTGATATGCGGCTACGACCGAACATTGGAGCGAGCGGATGTAAAACACCGTGAGGACGGG
>JAFYZH010000055.1 GCA_017548765.1 Lachnospiraceae bacterium
CCATCTGTGCAGCTCCGGTGATCATGTTCTTAACGTAGTCAGCATGTCCAGGGCAGTCAACGTGAGCGTAGTGACGCTTCTCGGTCTCGTACTCAACGTGTGCGGTAGAAATTGTGATACCACGCTCTCTCTCTTCCGGAGCCTTATCGATGTTCTCGAAATCTACTGCTGCGTTACCAGCTACTCTCTCGGACAGAACCTTAGTGATAGCTGCGGTCAGTGTGGTCTTACCATGGTCAACGTGGCCGATGGTACCAATGTTACAATGGGGTTTTGTTCTTTCAAACTTAGCCTTTGCCATTTTAAACTTCCTCCTAAATTTACCTTTTCGGTTTTTAAAATTGTATTTTTGAAATAAATAGGCTGTCTCGAGTATAAATCAAATCTCACTCAAATGCAAGCACTATTTCGCTAAAACAGCGTGTTTGCTGATTTATTTGCCGGATTTTGCGGACAATACCTTATCTGCAACGTTCTTGGGAACCGGCTCGTACTTCTCGAAGAACATGGAATAGTTACCACGGCCCTGTGTCTTGGAACGGAGGTCGGTAGAATAACCGAACATCTCTGCCAGCGGAACGAAACCGCGGATCATCTTACCACCGCCGATATCGTCCATACCTTCGATACGGCCACGACGGGAGTTGATGTCACCGATAACATCGCCCATGTAATCTTCAGGGGTGCTTACCTCGACCTTCATGATCGGCTCGAGAAGGATAGCGCCACCCTTCTGCATAGCTTCCTTAAATGCCATGGAACCGGCAATGTGGAATGCCATTTCGGAAGAGTCGACTTCATGGTAAGAACCATCGTATACGTTAGCGTGTACGCCGAGTACAGGGAAACCGCCCAGGATACCGCACTTGGTAGCCTCTTCGATACCCTCGCCGACAGCAGGGATGTATTCCTTCGGAATAGCACCGCCGACTACCGTAGACTCGAACTCGAAGGTCTTCTCACCATTGGGTTCCATAGGTGTGAAGATAACCTTACAATGTCCGTACTGTCCACGACCACCGGACTGCTTCGCGTACTTACTGTCAATGTTGACTTCCTTCGTGAAGGTCTCTTTATAAGCAACCTGAGGAGCGCCGACATTGGCCTCTACGTGATACTCTCTCTTAAGACGGTCAACGATGATCTCCAGGTGAAGCTCGCCCATACCGGAGATAATGGTCTGACCTGTCTCCTGATCCGTGTGAACACGGAAGGTCGGATCTTCTTCTGCAAGTTTCGAGAGTGCCTCGCCCATCTTACCCTGAGCTGCCTTAGTAAGCGGCTCGATAGCGATATCGATAACGGGCTCCGGGAATACCATGGACTCGAGGATTACCGGGTGCTGCTCGTCGCAGATCGTATCACCGGTCGTGGTAAGCTTGAAGCCTACAGCTGCGGCGATATCACCGGAGTAAACCTTATCGAGTTCGGTTCTCTTATTTGCATGCATCTGAAGGATACGTCCGACACGCTCCTTCTTTCCTTTTGTTGCGTTCAGTACGTAAGAGCCTGAATTCAATGTTCCGGAATATACACGGAAGTATGCAAGCTTACCTACGAACGGATCCGCCATGATCTTGAATGCCAGAGCGGAGAAAGGCTCTTCATCGGAAGAATGACGAACAACTTCGTTTCCGTCCAGATCCACACCTTCGATCGAAGGGATGTCGGTAGGAGCGGGCATGTACTCAAGGATAGCATCCAGAAGCTTCTGAACACCCTTGTTACGATATGCGCTACCGCAACAAACCGGGATAATGGAAACATTGATCGTTGCAGCACGAAGTGCTTTCTTCAGATCTTCGGTAGAAGGCTCCTCGCCCTCAAGATACTGCATCATCAGATCGTCGTCTGTCTCGCAGATCGCTTCGATCATGTTGGTTCTGTACAGCTCCGCGTCGTCCTTCATATCATCCGGAATAGCGGTAACCTCTACGTCCTCACCCTTATCGCCGTGATACAGGTAAGCCTGCATCTCGAAAAGGTCTACAACTCCCATGAAGGAGTCTTCCTTACCGATCGGCAACTGGATCGGAACTGCGTTGTGACCCAGACGGGTCTTGATCTGCTCTACTGCACTGTAGAAATCAGCGCCCAGGATATCCATCTTGTTGATGAATGCCATACGCGGAACATTGTACTTATCCGCCTGACGCCATACATTCTCAGACTGCGGCTCAACGCCACCCTTTGCACAGAAAACGCCGACAGCGCTATCGAGTACACGCAGGGAACGCTCAACTTCTACGGTGAAGTCAACGTGTCCGGGGGTATCGATAATGTTGATACGATGCTCAAGAGCACCGGGCATCTTCTTTGCTTCTTTTTCCAAAGTCCAATGGCATGTCGTAGCGGCGGAAGTAATCGTGATACCTCTCTCGGCTTCCTGCTCCATCCAGTCCATGGTCGCAGTACCCTCGTGAGTATCACCAATCTTGTAGTTAACACCGGTGTAGTACAAAATACGCTCGGTCAATGTAGTCTTACCTGCATCGATGTGCGCCATGATACCGATGTTTCTGGTTCTCTCTAACGGATATTCTCTACCAGCCAAGGTTTTTTCCTCCTATTACACGCATTAGAATCTGTAGTGAGCAAATGCCTTGTTTGCATCTGCCATCTTGTGCATGTCTTCTTTTCTCTTTACGGATGCGCCTGTGTTGTTAGCTGCGTCCATAATTTCATTGGCCAATCTCTCTTCCATGGTCTTCTCGCCTCTCTTGCGGGAGAACATGGTAAGCCAGCGAAGGCCCAAAGCCTGTCTACGGTCTGCTTTAACCTCGATCGGCACCTGATAGGTAGCGCCGCCGACTCTCTTAGCCTTAACCTCGAGAACAGGCATGATGTTGTTCATAGCTTCTTCGAATACTTCTACAGCGGGCTTGCCAACCTTGGCTTCCACGCGCTCGAATGCGCCATAAACGATCTTCTGAGCAACTCCTCTTTTACCGTCCAACATGATGTTGTTGATAAGCTTTGTAACAACCTTGTTGCCGTAAATAGGATCTGCTAATACGTCTCTCTTTTGAGTATGTCCTTTACGTGGCACGTATCTTCCCTCCTAACTCATATTTACCGCTTTGCGGTAATAAATTACTCATCGGTACTCACAAAATAATTGTGTTCGCGCTCGGTTCTTGTATCCTAAACCCGCCGCGTATCGCGGCGTCTGCAACCGTCAGGGGTTCTCGTTCGAATGCCGGCACTAATCTTTATTTTGAATTACTTCTTTGCGTCTTTCGGTCTCTTAGCACCGTACTTGGAACGCGCTTGTCTTCTCTTTGCAACACCGGCAGTATCCTGTGTTCCGCGGATGATATGGTATCTGGTACCGGGAAGGTCCTTTACACGACCGCCACGGATCAGAACGACGCTGTGCTCCTGAAGGTTGTGACCTTCGCCGGGGATGTAGCTCGTTACTTCAATACCATTGGAAAGACGAACTCTGGCGATCTTACGAAGTGCAGAGTTAGGCTTCTTCGGGGTAGCTGTCTTAACAGTTGTGCATACGCCTCTCTTCTGAGGAGCGCTGGAGTCTGTCATAACCTTGTGCAATGAGTTGTAAGCCTTCTGCAATGCAGGTGCTGTGCTCTTCTTTGCACTGGTCTGTCTACCCGTCTTAACCAGCTGATTAAATGTAGGCATTCTTTTCACCTCCTGTGGAAAAATTTAAAAATCATATCGCTGCAGCGATCCGCATCCCGCCTCATGGCCGGTTGTTCCATGCGTTTGCATCCGTTTTTTTCGGAAATCCCCGAAAAATGGGCGCAAAAAGGGCGCAAAAAGCCGCATGCCAAATAATTATAGCAATGCGGCTTTGGTTTGTCAAGCGTTTTATTTTGTTTTCTCGGTCATAACTCCATCTGCCACAGAGATGGTGCCATCACATTTGATGTCCTTACCATCCGCGCGGTATGTAACGGTACCGCCCTGGATGGTCACAGATGTGACCGCCTGGATCGCATCATCGCCCGCGTCGATCTCTACGGTGCCGCTTTCCATAAGGAAGAAGCCCTTCTCCGCATCCTCTTCGTTGGAAACCTTGAAGCCGTCCTTAATGGCATCCACCTTAACGGTTCCCTCTTTGATCGTGATGCTGTCATTGCCGCGGATGCCGTTTTTCGCAGCCTTCACGGTGATGTCACCGCCGCTGATCTTCAGATCATCCTTCGAAACGATACCATTGTTATAATTTCCGTTTACGATCAGGGTTCCCTTACCCTTGATGGTCAGGTCGTCCTTCGAAAACAGGCAGGCATTCGGCTCCTCGTCGCCGTCCGAAAAATCATAGACCTGCGAGTCGGTCAGCTTATTCGTCGTGTCCTTCTTCAGGTCAATGACCACCTTATCCGCGGAAACCGCGTAGAACGGTGCGCCATCCTTATTTGTAATGTCGACGCCTTTGAACTCGATCTCGACCTTATCTTCCTTCGTCACCTCGACGCGAAGCTGGCCGTCCGTCATGGTTCCCGAAACCACATATGTGCCGGGTTTCTGGATGATGACCTTCTTACCTTCGATGAACACGCAGTCTTTCGCTCCGCCTTCCACGGTCGTCTTTCCTTCATCGGCCAATGTGATCACGGCCTTTTCCTCTTTTTCCGCCTTCGTCTCGCCGGGTGCTTTCGTCTCCTTCGGCGCTTCCGTCGGCTTTACTTCCTCAGTTGCCTTCGTATCTTCCGGCTTCGCCTCCGTCGTGTCCGCGGGCGCCTGCGTCGCCTTCGTATCATCTACAACCGTGGTCTGTGCTTCCTGTGTGGTCGGATCCGCCACCTTCGTCGGTGTCGTGTCCGTATTACATGCCGTCACGGCCAATGCCAGGCATCCCGCCGCAAGCAGTGTCTTGAACTTCTTCATATAAAATGGAACCTCCTCTACCTATATATTAGGAATAAAATTCAAACTCACGCGTTCCATCATACCACAATTTGGAAAATAGCACAAGTCGGGGGAATCTGGATCAGATTCCTTCCTTGTAGACCTTAGCCGTATCTTTTGAATGATCATCTATTCGTGTCCCATTGATATGAAGGATCGCATTATCAGCAAGATTACGGAGGTAAATCCTCATCGTTGCCTTTTGCCCTTCCTTCCATATGATTTTTGTGTGGAATATCCCGTTTGCTCTGAAAGGAAGAGCTTTTCCATAAGGAACCAAAAATGCGAGTTCTCCAACATGGGCATATACAAGGGGTATTCGGGATTGCCAGTCTCCATCCGAATAAAGGAAATCATAGTAGTCCTGCAAATAGAAATAAAAATCCATCGTATACTCAGAGCCGTCAAAAGTACAACTACCGGAGATGCCATACGAGCACCCATGAAACGAAGCAAACGCATCTAGGTTTGTCACATCATGAAGAGCAATTGTATTGTCCCCGGCATCTTCGTCCACAAAAGTGATCCGTTGCCCCGGACCCAGGTATTTCTCCATTTTGCGCATTACACTATTGGCTTCATTTAAATAAATCTGAGTGACTTGAGCCTGATCATTGACCATTACACATGCATCAAACTGGTAGTCTTCACCGGTAGCCATGAAGTAATGATCGAGCAGCCAGGGAGCTTGCGAAAACTCGTTTGTTATTCCTCCTATTACATTTACCCAAACTAGTACTCCCACGGAGCGGAACGTCAGATCCGCACCATAGAAATCATAGTCTCCTTTCAACTTATTGAACATCTTAAAATCATTCCAGTTGAATGCCTGATAGTATTTTATCAGACTTTTTTTGGCTTCATCCTCTACGGCGTGGTTGTAAGGAATGGTTTTCGCGAAATCAGCCGGAATAAAGCGCGGATTATCCCGGAAAAAGGCACTGACATCCTTGCTATAATGTGCATAAAGTACCTTATACGCCGGTGAAACGATCATATCTTCTGTGATCTTGATGCCACCGGTTTTCTCCGTGTACCATCCATCAAATAAACTATTCTCGGGAATCCCCGGCGCAGAGGGAAGATACCCGTATGTATTTCCCGTTTCGTACGTACGGTTCGGGATAGGCACATCTCCACCATTGCTGTCAAAACGGACTGTGAGAAGCCGACCTTTCCAGTGTGCATACAGGGTCTGGTCTTCGGTGATGGTCACCTTAGACATCGAAGAGATACACGCACCGCCTTTCGGTTGGGTGAACCATCCCTGGAAACGGGCGAAAACCTGATCAGTATTCGGAAGATCCCCGTAGTTACTTCCATAGGTCACGGTCTTAGGCTCTACTGCAACTCCGCCGCAGCTGTCGAATGTGATCGTGAACGTCTTAGGTGCCCACTTTGCGATGAGCGTTTGATCCTTATCGAGCGTATACACCGATGAAGCGGTTACCTTCTCGCCGTCTTCGGTAAGCCAGTCGGTCAGATCGTAGCCGGGCCGGTTAGGCACGGGCAATTCCCCATATTCCTTACCAAATGTAACGGTCTTAGGCTCTACGCTGTCGCCGCCATTGCTTTTGAAATATACGTGAAATGTTTTTCCTTTGTACTGCGCATACAACGTCGTGATCTTCTCGCTAACCATTGTATTGACCGAGATACGATCACCGCCTACTTTTTTCGTGAACCAGCCGTCAAATTCCATGCCCGGCTGAGGTGCAGGTCCGGCAGGAAGTTTACCATATGACTTACCAACGTAATAAGTATCATTTGGTACGTTTCCGAACCCGCCGTTGCTGTCAAACCGGACACTGACGGGTTGGCCGGCCCAATGCGCATAAAGAACGGGATACGAAGGAGAAACTATAGAGTCTTTAGATATATTCACTCCTCCGGTCTTCTCCGTATACCAACCGGCAAATTCGTACCCTGCAGGCGGTGTGGGACCGATCGGAAGATCTCCATAAGTCTCATCAACTACATAGGTATGATTGGGAACATTGCCATAGCCACCGTTGCTGTCGAATGCGACATTGATGGGTTGTCCTTTCCAATGCGCATAGAGAGTCTGGTTGTCAGTGATGACCACTTTTGCCTTGGAGGAGATATTACTTCCGCCGGTCTTTGCGGTAAACCATCCGAGGAAAGTATAGTGATCCCTGGTCGGAACCGGCAAATCGCCATAGGCGCTGTCATAATAAACTTTCTTGGGAGAGACAGAGGAACCGCCGCAGCTGTCAAAGTTGACGGTAAATTCCTTAGGCTCCCAATGCGCATACAGCACCTGATCCCCATCGGTCAAATGCAGGGTTTCCCGCGTAAACTTAGTTCCGCCCGTTGCTTCGGTGTACCATCCCAGGAATTTGTAACCTACGCGCCAAGTTTCCGGGAGAATGGTGTACGCCTGTCCGAAGTCGATCGTCCGGGGATCTACGGAAGGACCTCCGTTCCCCTTGAATGTAATGTTATATGTTTTCGCCTTATAATGGGCATAAAGCGTCGTATATTCTTTGTGAACCGTGGTCGTCGGCAAAATCGACACCCCGCCGCTCTTCTCAGTATACCATCCGGCAAATGTATAACCGACCGGCGGTGCGGGGCCGGCGGGCAGGCTCTCGTATTTATCCCCATAGTTATAGGTTTTATCCGGAACGTTTCCGGAACCTCCATTGTTGTCAAACTTCACGTTTACCGTGATCCGCTTCCAATGAGCGTACAACATGTGATCTTCCGCGGTCGTTACCTTATCGCTATCTTTGATCATCGTCCCGCCGCTCTGTTCGGTATACCATCCGAGGAAAGTATAAAAATTCTTCTTCGGAACCGGAAGCGAACCATAAGAATCCATATAGTTCACTGTGATCTTTTCCACATACGAACCGCCGCGACTGTCAAATGTCACGGTGTAGGTCTGATCTGCATACTGTGCATACAGTGTAGTATAGGTATTATATACGATCGATGTCTTAAGGATCCGGACGCCGCCGACCTTTGCCGTAAACCAGCCTTTGAAGTATTTTCCCAAAGGGGCTGCCGGCGAAGCGGGAAGGCTTCCGTATTCCTCTCCCACAACGTATGTTTTGGAGGGAACATTGCCATATCCGCCATTGCTGTCAAATTCGACTGAGATGACCTCTCTTTTCCAGTGTGCATAAAGCGTATGGTCGCCCGCCACATTCACCTTAGTGTCTTCGCGGATCTCTGTGCCGCCTTCTTTTGCAGTATACCAGCCCTGGAATGTAGAAGCCTTCTTTTTCGGCGTTGGCAGTTTGCCGTAAGTTTTTCCGAAGGTCACGTCGATTTTTCCGGGATCCTCTCCTCCGTTACTGTCAAAAGAAACGGAATAGGTGTTTCCATCCCAGCGTGCATAAAGCGTGTGATCCGCCGCGTTTTTCACGATCGTGGATGGCTCCACCTTCGAGCCGCCGCTTTCCGCAGTATACCAGCCCGCAAAAGCATATCCGGTCTGCTTGGGCGTTTCAAGGGTTCCATATGCTTCGTTAAAGGTCACGGATTTTTGGAGGACATCCGATCCACCGTTACTATTAAACGTGACCATGATCTTTTTACCCTTATATTGGGCATACAAAGTCTTGACGGAAGAAGAAACTGTCGTATCAACGGTTATTCTGGTTCCGCCGCTCTTTTCGGTGTACCATCCGGCAAATTCATATCCCGTGGGCGGTGTAGGACCTGCAGGAAGGCTTTCGTATTTATTTCCCTCGATATAAGACCGGTCGGCAACGCTTCCGGAGCCTCCATTAACATCAAAACTAACGGTTATCGTTGTCGGCGTCGGTGTCGGGTTCGCAGTCCAATGCGCATAGAGTGTATGATCGGAGGTAGACGTCATCTTCGTGGAAGATGTTACTTTCGAGCCTCCACTTTTAGCTGTATACCAGCCTTGGAACTTATATCCATTTCGTGACGGAGTCGCGAGGGAACCATAGGTGTTTCCATATTTCACGCTCTTTGAGGAAACGGAGGAACCGCCCTGGCTGTCGAACGAAACCTTGATCGTCTTCACGGTCCAGTGCGCATAAAGTGTATGATCGTTCGACGCAGTAACCTTTGTATAGGAACTGACATTGATACCACCGCTCTTCGCCGTATACCATCCGTCAAACGTGTAGCCCGTCTTCTTCGTCGTGGGGAGCGTTCCGTAAGTGCTTCCAGGGGTTACATTCTTTGATGAAACCGATGATCCGCCATCCGTATTAAACGTTACTTTTACCGTTTTGGGCGGTGCAGCCGCCTGGCTTACACGCAAAGTCCAGCGTTTGCTCCCGTCGAGAAATTCCACGGTTCCACTTCTGGCGCTTCCTGTATTCTTGGATACGGTCAATGTATACTGGGATCCGTTCTTAGTCCCGGTGATCCAGGACGGATTGCCCTTCAGAGATACACTCGTATAGGCCCCGGTCAGTGTGACCTTGATCGTTTCCCCGCCGTACCCTGCCGAATAATTCAGGGTAGATCCCTGCGCGATGGTCAGATTAGCAGCTTCTGCTTCCTCCGGAATAGCAAGCAGAACCACAAGAAAAAGTGATACTATCAGGCTGATCAGCCCTCGATGATGCTTTTCTCCCTTCATAATGTTTTCCTCTTGACATTTTCTCTAACTCTTGTTTTCGGGTAACACATTTCCCTCTCCCGCTAAATCAAGCGGGATCACAGGGACATTGGATGTTCGTTCATTATCTCTTATCTAGGATTGTAGCACAGAAAAATAAGCCAGGCAAGACATAAAGATGCCCGACTCGGTTTTCTAACCGCCCTCATTATTTTGCCTATCCCTATGCGCCCTCTCACGCCCCGCCATTGAATTGTGTCCATTTTGGCATAGTTCGCATGACAGTTCATTTCATTTTCTGACAATTAACGAGTTCACAAAAATTTCACAATTTTTATTAGCACTCACCTCTTGACAGTGCTAACAATGTGTGCTATAACATAGGTGCAACAAGAGAGAAGGAGCTTTTGAAAGCCCCGCACAGGCCGCGTAGGATCGCGGCAGAAGGAGGACATTATGTCGAGAAGAAACTATTTGTCAAATGACTTTGCAAAAACCATGTGGGATGACCTGTTCAGTAATGCTTTTTGGCCGATGTCGACGCGCAAGACCGAAACCATGATGAAGACCGATATTAAGGAAGACGAAAACGCATACAGCGTGATCATGGATCTTCCGGGCTTTAAGAAAGATGAGATCAATGCGGAGCTTAAGAACGGCTATCTGACCGTCACCGCTACACATAACTCGGAAAATGAAACCGAGGACCAGGATAAGCACTACATCTGCAAGGAGCGCTACTCCGGCCACTACAGCCGTAGCTTCTATGTAGGTGATGAGGTGAATGAAGATGACATCCAGGGCGCATTCTCCAACGGAGTTCTCACCCTGACCATCCCGAAGAAGTTGCCTCAGCCTGAGACTGAAACGAAGAAGACCATTACCATTTCATAAAGATTTCCTTCCTAACGAGGACCGGCCGCCGGAACGAAAGTTCCGGCGGCCGGTTTTCTTTTATTCTTCCTTGATCAGACTGAATTCGTCGTCCGGCAGGCGCCCCTGCGTGTTTCGCAGGATCACCATCGGATCGTACCCGGTCAGGCCATTCTCTTTCAAAACGGACTTCAACTGTGCGCTGTTGCCTCCGCCGATCCCGCAGCGGACCGCGACCAGTTCTTCAAAATCCTCATATGACGGTCTCGATACGACACCAAATGCCTTCTTCGTATGGTCGAGCGTGAAATCCTTAACCTGGATCTGGCGCTTCTCATCATCGACATCGATCATGGTGCAGCGATAATCCTTCCAGCAAAACCAGTACCGATGCGGCATCTCCCGCTTCGGTACCTGCAAGCGATCCACGATCTGCGGGTATTCCCACAAGATCCTGGCCAATGCTACGACCGGCCCCGTGACCGGTTTATCCTCCGCCTCCCAACGCTCGACCGATTTTGACGACACCCCTAAGAGGGTACCAAAATCGCGCTGTGTCAATCCCAAGCGCTTACGAAGCGCATGGATTTCCTCAGGAAGGATGTTTTTCGCCAGTGCAAATTCCAACTCCGTCTTAGTTCTTCTCATATAGCCTCTTCGAAGTCCCTCAAAACGAGGGTTTTTTTCTTTATTTTACTCCTTAATTTGCGGACTTGTCAATCCCTTTTTGCAGCCTATTATTTTTTTCTCTTCCATTCTTGTATTTTTAATCCCCCTGTGCTATACTTTATGTCTAAATGGCACGCTTCGGCAGGTCATTTGGAGCAACCTATTGAGTTCATTTATTTCAGGAGGTAGAACATGAGCGAAACGATGAAGCCGATCAAAGAAGGCAAGGTTCGTGAGATCTACGACAACGGCGACAGCCTGATCATCGTAGCCACCGACCGCATCAGTTGTTTTGACGTAATTCTCAAAAACACCGTAACGAAGAAGGGCACCGTGCTCACCCAGATGAGTAAGTTCTGGTTTGACATGACCCGCGACATCCTTCCCAACCACATGATCACAGTGGATGTGAACGAGATGCCCCCTTTCTTCCGTAAAAAGCGTTTCGACGGCAACAGCATGATGTGCCGCAAGCTGAACATGCTCCCCGTGGAGTGCATTGTCCGCGGATACATCACCGGCAGCGGCTGGAAGAGCTACTGCGAGAACGGCACCGTTTGCGGTATCAAGCTTCCGGAAGGTCTTAAGGAATCCGACAAACTGCCTGAGCCCATCTACACTCCTTCCACGAAGGCGGAGATCGGTGATCACGACGAGAACATCTCGTTCGAGCAGTCCATCGACTACCTGGAGAAGCGTTTCCCCGGCAAGGGTCAGGAGTATGCTGAGAAGCTTCGCGATTACAGCCTCCTTCTTTATAAGAAGTGTGCGGATTACGCACTGACACGTGGCATCATCATCGCAGACACGAAGTTCGAGTTTGGTCTGGATGACGAGGGTCAGATCGTCGTAGGTGACGAGATGCTCACACCGGACAGCTCCCGTTTCTGGCCGCTCGAAGGTTACGAGCCCGGCCACGGCCAGCCTTCCTACGATAAGCAGTTCGCACGTGACTGGCTGAAGGCGCACGACGAAAAGGATCACAAGTGGAAGCTTCCTCAGGAAGTTGTCGACAAGACCATCAACATCTACCTCGAGGGCTACGAGAAGCTCACAGGTAAGAAGCTGGGCGAATAATATAGAAAGAAAGCGGATGCCGCGATGCGGCATCCGCTTTTGATTCCTATGATATTCGGGCCGTCGGCCCCGGGTTTACGGCAGGAATTTGCCGGAAGCGAGGTACAGTCGGTACCACTCCTCGCGGCTTAAGTCCACCTTGCACGCGTCCACGATCTCCTTCAGATGCTCAGGGTTCATGGTTCCCGCGATGGCCTGCATCTTCGCCGGATGGCGTAAGATCCACGCGATCGCGATGGCGGTCTTCGACACGCCGTACTGCTCCGCCAGGTTCTCGAGCGCAACGTTCAGGTCCGGGAACTCCGGATGGTCGATAAACACACCGCGGAACATGCCGAACTGCAGCGGCGACCACGCCTGGATCGTGATATCGTGCAGGCGGCAATAATCCAACGCACTGCCGTCGCGCATCACGGACATCTCCGTGGTCTTATTATTCATGTACAGGTCCTGGTCGATGAGCTGCGACTGCTCCAACGAGAGCTGTAGCTGGTTGATGATCAGCGGCTGCTTCACGAACTTCTTCAGGTACTCGATCTGCATGGGCAATGTATTGCTCACGCCGAAGTGGCGCACCTTTCCGCTCTCGTACAAACGGTCGAACGCCTCCGCGATCTCCTCGGGCTCGTACAAAAGGTCCGGGCGATGCAGCAGGAGCACATCCAGGTAGTCCGTCTGCAGACGGCGCAGGCTGTCGTCGACGCTGCTTAAGATGTTCTCCTTCGACCAGTCAAAGATCTGGCGGTCGAAACGCAGGCCGCACTTCGACTGCAGGATGACATCCTCACGCCTAAGCCCCGTCTTCGGGAACGCATCGCCGAAACGCTGCTCCGCCTCGCCGTCGCCGTAGCACGTCGCGTGGTCGAAAAAGTCGATGCCCAAATCGTACGCATTGCGGATGACATTGGCCGTTTCATCCACGGTCAATGCGGGCATGCGCATGCAACCCAGCACGATCGCCGGCACCCCCGCCGGCCCATTAACGATGTTGATCTTCTTCATGTTGTAAACCTCCTATGCAATATGTTTGGCACATTTTCAGTGCGAGTTCGGGACGAAAACGTATTGGCGGTTCAGCCATCGGTTCCCACTGTTGGAAAATTTTACGACGAACCCTTTCGGCTCCTTCTTCATCTGCTTATTGATTCTACCGGATATGACAAAATCCAGCGATCTCACCATCGGTCCTTCGCGAAAATCCGCACTTACGACACGATGCCGCACATGCTGTCCCAGATATTTGATCCCCACTTTCCGGATCCGCGGTTCTGCGATCATCGCTTCACCTCGCTTCACGATCTCGATCTTTTCGTTTTCGGTCAATATATTCTTTATAACGAAGAATATGCCCGGGATTTCAAAGGTGCCCATAAGCGCGGCCACGAGAAGCAGCGGCCGTCGAAATAAACCGCATATCAAGATGGCCAGTGTTGCTACGACCAACACAGATACGCAGATCAAAGAAAATCGGATATTGCTCACCCGTTCCCGCTTTAGCCAGTATAGAATTTCCTCTATCTCCGCCTCACTCGGCGCACGAAAACCGCCCATGATTCTTCCCCTCTCATCCTATACTGTAATACTACCCGCTGACGTGGGAAATGTCAAGGGCAGGGAAATGAGTTTCGGTATGGAAAAGGCGGGCTATCAACAGACAGAAAACCGGCCGCCGACGTAAAGTGATATGTACCCAGTTTTCTGGACACATTGATTTATGACCGAGGCTCATCAAGTGGATGACTTCCTGTACTTTACAGGAGGCATCCACTTTGTTTTTGCCTGGATGCGTTCGTTGTTATAGTAATTAATATATTCGGCTA
>JAFYZH010000056.1 GCA_017548765.1 Lachnospiraceae bacterium
CATCAATGAGGTTTTCACCCCGGACGAGCGCGAGCGGATCTTAAGCACGACGGTCACGGCCGACATCAGCCCGCTGCACGATACGCCACCGGGCAATGATACGACCGACCGGATTTTCCTGCTCAGCATTCTGGAAGAGGAGCGCTACTTCACTTCAAGCAGTGAAAGAAAGTGCCTGGCGACCGAGTATAGTTTCGCGCGTGGGTCATTTCGGAGCGCCGATGGATATTGCTGGTGGTGGCTTCGTACACCCGGAACGGATCGCTACCGTGCATCCTACGTCAACCATGAAGGCATCGTCCGCGATGCAGGACATGTTCACGATGACTTGTACTCCCTGCGTCCCGCAATGTGGCTGAGCACAAAATAATAAGACATAAACAAAAGGCCTGCCGCAGCGCCGCTGCGACAGGCCTTATTCTATGCTCTTTCAGATCGTGTCACGATCATTTTTTATCTTCCGCTTCGGTCTCGCCGCCCAGGATGCCCATGCGGGAGAAGACCATGTTGTAGCCGTCGTTACCGAAGGAGAGGCTACGGTTGACGCGGCTGATCGTCGCAGTCGAAGCACCGGTCTCGTTCGAAATGTCGAGGTAGGTGCGGTGCTCGCAAAGCATGCGCGCGACATCCAGACGCTGCGAGATCGAAAGAAGTTCATTGATCGTGCAGACATCCTCGAAAAAATCATAGCATTCCTCCACGGAATTCAAGGTCAGTATCGCCTTAAACAGCTGTTCCACGGTCGGAGTATTCAGTCGCTTATTCATAGTATCGCCTCCTATTTCTCGATGATCCGGATCTCGGAATCAAAAACAAAACGGTCACGGCCGCGCTGCTTTGCGATGTACAGGCGCTGGTCGGCTACCTTAAAGAATTCAACGTACGAGCGGCTCGTAAGTTCGGAAGAGTGGATGCCGCCGCCACTGAGCGTGATCTTCAGGTCCGGGCTTCCCTCCGCTTTGAGTTTGCGGACCTCAGTCAGAACATTTTCCAGACCGGAGCGGAATTCCTCCGGTGTGCGGTCCGCATACATAAGAATGAATTCGTCGCCGCCGAAACGGATGATCGCGTCGCCGCGCTCCGAATCCACGGTGGAAGCGAGCAGGTGTGCGACCGAGCGCAGGATGTCGTCGCCGTTGGAGTGGCCGCCGATATCGTTGATCTGCTTAAAATGATCGAGGTCCACGATGGCCAGCGAATACTCCTTCGTCTCGTCGCGCCATTTTCCGGTCTCGAGGTTCAGGACATAGGTGTTCAGGTAACGCCGCGAGTGGCAACCGGTCAGGCTGTCCTTATTCGCGAGCTCATACAAAAGTTCGTTCGTCAGTCGCATGCGGCTGTGCTCGTACACATAGAGCGCGATCATGGAAGAAACCATCAGGATCATGATGATCGCGGTGAAGTAACGCATGCGGTCAATGCGATTCTGGGGCAATGACAGACTCAGCGTCCAGTTCAGGTTCTTCATGGAGAACTCGTAGTCGATCGGGTCGTTGGAGTCGCCGTGTTTGGTCAGGGCCACCTTCTCGCCGGCGGCATTTGTGTACCACAAAGTGTAATCAACATTTTCACCGAGCATATCCGAGATGTGAAGGCTTTCCATCAGATCGTCGATCTCGATGGAGAAACTGATCAGTCCCCACAGGGAGCCGTCCTTCCGGAAGATGGGGTAGCGCCCCGCGATGCCTTTTCCGCCCTGCTTCATGTCGAAGGGCTCGCTGATGAGCATCTTTCCGGTCTTGCAGGCCTCGATGGCCGGTGCATTGCCCGGGAGGGATTCGTCCATGAAATTAAAAGCGGTCATGGATTCATTGCCCTCGGTGGGATAGAAGTAAGATACGACGCCGTCCGGAGCCAATAGAATGTTCTTTAAGGGAATATCCGCCTCGTCATGCAGGCGCTTCCAGATGCTTATGACCATGGCTTTGTGAAATTCCGTGTCATCCGGCTTTTCTATGATGCTGTCGGCCAATGTCTGGACACGCGACGTGATCGTCTCCAGTTTCTCCTGGATCGCGGTCGCGCAACCTACTGCGTGGTAGCGTTCGCGCTCACGAACGAGACGCCCGTCCTGCGCCAGAACAGAAAAATATAGGACCGAAAAGATAAGGATCGAAAGGAAGAAGACGAAGATCGTCTTCCACGGTTTGATCTTTTTTTCGGAAATCGTGTAGTAACTGCTCATGCATCCTCCATTTATTTAGTAAATCAAGTTCCATGATCCTATACAATTGTCATTATACCATTTCCCTTTAACAAAGTAAAGAGGTAGAGAGGGAAAGTGCCGACAAAAATGAAGTGACAAACGGGTCGATTTGTATTATGATAAAGGGTAGCAGGAACTGCGGCAAAATGGCTGCGGTTTAAGTTTTTTCAGGAGATATTTATGAGCATATACGATAGCTTGAATAAAGAGCAGAAAGAGGCCGTGCTGACGACCGAGGGACCGCTTCTGATCCTGGCCGGCGCCGGTTCCGGTAAGACGCGCGTGATCGTGCATCGCATCGCCTGGATCCTGGAGCAGGGCCTGGCGATGCCGTATGAGATCCTAGCCATCACGTTCACGAATAAGGCGGCAGAGGAGATGCGGCACCGTGTCGAGCGCATCGTTCCGGGCGCAGGGCAGGACATCTGGGTGGCGACCTTTCACGCGACGTGTGCCCGCATTCTGCGCAGATACATTGACCGCATCGGATATGATAATCACTTCACGATCTATGACACGGATGACCAGAAGGCCATGGTGAAGGGGATCGTCAAGCGCCTGGCGCTCGATCCGAAGCAGTATCCGGAGCGCCGCGTGATGGAGACGATCTCGCACTTTAAGGAGAAGCTGGTCACGCCGGAGCAGGCCGCAAGCGAGGCGACCGACTTCCGCGAGCAGAAGATCGCACTGATCTATAAGAACTACGAGCAGGACATGAGGAAGAATAATGCGCTCGATTTCGACGACCTGTTGGTGAAGACGGTCGACCTCTTCGAGGAGTGTCCGGATATCCTGGAATATTATCAGAACCGTTTCCGCTACATCCACGTCGACGAGTATCAGGACACGAACCATGTGCAGTTCCGTCTGGTCGCGATGCTGTCGAAGATGCACCGTAACCTGTGCGTGGTGGGCGATGACGACCAGTCCATCTACAGTTTCCGCGGCGCGGATATTACGAACATCCTCGATTTCGAGCAGTGCTTCCCGGGTGCGAAGGTCATCAAGCTGGAGCAGAACTACCGTTCGACGACGCGCATCCTGGACGTGGCGAACTGCGTCATCCGCAACAACCGTTCGCGTAAGCGTAAGACCATGCGCACGGTCAATGAAGAGGGGCAGTCCGTACGTTTTCGCGTGTTTGACGACGCGCGCCAGGAGGCGGACCGCATCGTAGCCGAGGTGGCCGCGCATGTGACGCCGGATTGCGGCTATGATCATTTTGCCGTGCTGTACCGTACGAACGCGCAGTCCCGTCAGTTTGAAGAAAGTTGCATTCGCCAGAATGTGCCGTACCGCGTGGTCGGTGGCATCAACTTCTATCAGCGCGCCGAGATAAAGGACGTGCTGGCATATTTGAAGACCATCGATAACGGGCGCGATGACCTGGCGGTGGCCCGCGTCATCAACGTCCCGAAGCGGGGCATCGGCGCGACGACTGTGGCGAAATGCATGGATTACGCGATCGCGCATGATGTGAGCCTGTTCGACGCCCTGTCCGTGGCGCAGGATGTGCCCGGCGTTTCGAAGGCGACGGCAGAGAAGATCCGCGGTTTCGTGAACCTGATCCTGCGGTACCGCTTCGAGGCAGAGAGCCTGGCGGTCGATGAATTGATCGGACAGCTTCTCGACGAGATCCACTATGAGGACGAACTCATGAAACTGACGGTGGAAGAGCAGGAGTCGAAGAGCGAGAACATCGACGAACTGATTTCGAAGGCGGCGGATTTCGATCGCGACGCCGAGGAGCCGACATTGTCCGCGTTCTTAGAGGAAGTGGCGCTTGTGGCGGACATCGACAGCGTCGGTGAGAATGACGAACGCTTGCTGCTCATGACGCTCCACGGAGCGAAGGGCCTGGAGTTCGACCATGTGTATTTGAGCGGCATGGAGGATGGTCTGTTCCCGAGCAGCATGTCGATCGACTCGGGACGCCCGCAGGACATCGAGGAGGAACGCCGCCTCTGCTACGTCGGCATTACCCGTGCGAAGAAGACCCTGACCCTGACCATGGCGAAGGTGCGCATGGTGCGTGGCGAGACTACGTTCTGCATCCCGTCCCGTTTCATACGTGAGATCGAGGATGGCATGCTCGTAACGGAGGGGCAGGCGCCCACACGCACCCGTCGCGAAGCCTTTGATGACGACTGGGGCGGAAGTTTCCGGAACCGCTATCGCGATACGGACGATGATGCATTTCCCCGTTCGACACCGCAGAACACCTACAGGAGCACGTCTTCGTTCGAGAAGACCACACCGAAACCGTACGCAAAACCGAAGCTCGGCTCGCTGGGCTACGGAAGCCCGAAGCCGGCAGCCTTCGGAAAGTCGGTCCCGAGCGTGAAGGCGGATCATCTGGATTTCGGCGTCGGCGACCGCGTGCGCCAGTCCCGCTTCGGCGTCGGAACGGTGCTGGAGATCACGGAGACCCCGACGGACTATAAGGTGCGCGTGCAGTTTGACGAGGAAGTATCGCCGAAGGTCATGCTGGCAGGCTTCGCGCAATTCGAAAAGATCGAAGAATAAATTCCAAATTAGGTATGGTAATTCCGTGAATTGTATGATATAATTATCTTGCACATGAATCATGTTGGGGATGAAAAAACGACCCAAAGATTATATGACACTGATCGAAAGGGAGAAACAGGACTATGGATAATAAGATTGAAGAGATCGTTGCAGCAGTAAGCGCAGTGGAAGAGAAGAAGTCTCACAAGAAGCTTTATAAGATTTTGGCACTGATCGGCGGACTTGTAGTAGTTAGCGCCATCGCTTATCTTGTATATCGTTTGCTGACACCGGACTACATGGAAGATTTTGATGATGATTTCGAGGACGAGTTTGATGACGAGTTCTTTGATGATGAGGATGACGCAGATGATAAGACCGAGGCTGAGGCTTAAGGTTTCATCAGACTGAGCACATATCCGTTTGATGTTGGGATCCCTGCTCGGCGTGTGCCGGGTGGGGATTTTTTGATTTTTTAAAAGACAGGATGGAAACATGAAAAAAGGTGCGATCGTAAGCGGACAGATCGTTCGCGTGGATTACCCGAATAAAGGGATCATGATAACGAAGGATGAGGCGACCGGGGAGACGCGGGAAGTCGTGGTGAAGAATGCATTGCCCGGACAGACGGTGTCGGCGCGTATTTTGAAGATGCGACACGGACGCCCGGAGGGGCAGCTGCTGGAGGTGACTGCGCCCGCGCCGAATGAGAAGACAGTCGAGGAGGGCCTGTGCCCGCACTTCGGTGTCTGCGGTGGTTGCTGCTACCGCAGCCTGCCTTACGAGGACGAACTGGCCATGAAGGAGGCGCAGATCCGCCGCCTGCTGGACAGCGTTGTCGACACTCCGTATGAGTATGAGCCGATCACACACGGGCCGCAGTCCACGGAGTTCCGCAATAAGATGGAATTCAGCTTCGGCGACGAGTATAAGGACGGGCCGCTGTCGCTCGGCCTGCATAAACGCAACAGCATGTACGACATCGTCCCTGTGATGAAATGCCAGATGATCGACCTGGGCATGCGGCAGATTTTGCGCGCGACCCTGGGCTTCTATCAGAAAAAGGGGCTGCCGTACTATCATAAGATGCGTCACGACGGTGTGCTGCGCCACCTGTTGCTGCGCAAGAGTTTCTCCGAGGGCGGCTACATGGTCGCGCTCGTGACGACCGGCGAGACGGCCGACCTGGACCTCCCGGGATATGTGGACCACCTGCTCGCATTGCCCGTAGGAGACCGGATCCGCGGCATTTTACACATGGTCAATGACAGCGTGGCCGACACGGTGGCCAGCCAGAAGACCACGGTCTTGTATGGCACGGACTACCTGACCGAGAGCCTTTTGGGCCTGCAGTTTAAGATCTCGCCGTTTTCGTTCTTCCAGACGAATTCACTGGGCGCGGAGGTGCTCTACCGCGTGGCGCGTTCCTACGTCGGCGAGACGCAGGGGCGCACGGTGTTCGACCTCTACAGCGGGACGGGGACTATCGCCCAGATGCTGGCGCCTGTGGCGCGGCACGTCGTCGGCGTCGAGATCGTTGAGGAGGCGGTACAGGCCGCCCGGGAAAATGCGCGTCTGAACGGCCTTACTAACTGCACTTTCATCGCGGGTGATGTTTTGAAGAAACTGGACGAGATCGAGGAGCGGCCGGACTTCATCGTCCTGGATCCGCCGCGCGACGGCGTCCACCCGAAGGCGCTCGAGAAGATCATCGCCTATGGTGTGGAGAACATGATCTACATTTCCTGCAAACCGACCAGCCTGATCCGCGACCTCGAGATCCTGCAGGGCAGCGGCTACCGCGTCGTCCGCGCACGCGCCGTCGACATGTTCCCCGGCACGGCGCATGTCGAGACCTGTTGTTTGCTTGAAAAACTAAAATAGGTATTTATTGATTATAACAGTTCTTTATATATCATTATGTTGGGGATTTTGATAGTATTCTATTTGTAAAGGCGCTGATACAAAATGAAACAGAAGAAAACACCAATTACGAAAGGATACAAATCATGAACAGAGATATTTTTATCAGAAACCTTACGGGCGATCGTATAGAGATGAGTCCCAAGGGCAGATGCGCAAATGAA